>CALMJY010000205.1 GCA_937864815.1 uncultured Bacteroidota bacterium | reverse complement strand
TGTAAACGAACTACTGATATTTTGATGTAAACGAACATAAGATATTTATCACTTATTACTTAAATTCTTTATAACCAAACTAAAACTGAAACAATGAAAATTAAGATAATCTTACTGGTACTGGGTTTTTCAATATGTTCTGTGAAATTTCTGATAGCTCAGGATGGAAAAATAGCTACCCCTTCTGATACTCTTGTTGTACTATGGTCCAGCGGAGATCCTGAAGTTGCTGAGAAAGCCTGCCTGATGTATACTCATGCGGCAAAAAGATACAGTTGGTTCAAAGAGGTAATTTTAATTGTATGGGGCCCTTCAGAAAAACTTCTCGCAGATAATTCAAAATTGAAAGATAAAATTGCTTCTATGAAGAAAGATGGGGTAATTGTCGAGGCCTGCGTTGCCTGCTCCAATATGTATGGGGTAACTGATGACTTAAAGGTTTGCGAAGTTGATGTCAAAGGGATGGGCGTTCCTCTTACAAAATATTTAAAGAGAGGTTATAAGATCATTTCTTTTTGATTAATATGGCCTGATTGATTATCTTCTTTGCTTCCACACAGGAGCAATCAGATTATATCGTACATAAATAAAGGTTATTTCGCCTTTCTCAGGAGAGCATCACCCTCACTCTCGCTGTCGAAGTGGTACATTTTGGCAATTGTGTGGAAAATCCGGTCACTCAGATCATAATTTTCCGGATTAGCAGAAGAAGTAATTCCGGAAATGATTGAGCACCATAATCCTGCATGTAAACAGCACAATACCAGCACTAACCGGGAAAACAATTCATATCATTTGTGACAGCACTCACTAAACCGGAATAAGGTGCTCACGGACACCGGAATCTCCAGTAAGTTGAGGTCAGGAAAATAACAGGATTAATCAGAAATGAGCGATACAATCTCCGAAACTAATTGAACAACTTTACTGAAAAATTTGTTAAATGGTATTATTCATTCATCAACAACCATTCTATTTTCCGATGAAAAATCAAATCAGATTGTCAGTTTTTTTATGCATTGCTCTCCTTACCCTGTCAGCAGTCAATACAACTGCACAAAAGTCTTCCTTTGACCTGATATCATATTCCCCTCCTCCCGGATGGACAAACATGATTCAAAATGATGCCTTGGTATTGAAAAGTCCTGAAAAAAATGACGGATTCTTTTGTCTGATAACAGTTTATAAAACTACTGCCAGCTTGGGAAATATTAATTCTGATTTTTCAAAAGCCTGGAATGAAATTGCCGTCGACAGGCTGAAGATTGAGGAAAAACCATCTATGGAAAATCCTGAATCCGATAATGGTTGGATTAGTCTTTCAGGTACTGCCCCGGTAGTTCTATCAGGAACAAGTTCAGTATCCATGCTGACTGTATTGTCCGACAACTCCCGGACAATGAGTATTCTGGTGATAACAAATGACCAGAAATACAAGGATGACATTGAAGCATTTTACAACAACCTTGAACTGGCAGATCCAGGGATTAAATCAACCACATCATCAGAGCAGCCTTTAGGCTACTCAGGTGCCGGAGCTATGAGTGACTATATATTTACTCTCCCGCCGGAATGGAAAAAAGAGGAAAATGCAAATGAAATAGTTTTAAGAGGGCCTGACAATACATCTGTGATTTCAATCCTTCCTTTCATCCAGAGTTCGGGCGATCTGGATAAAGATATGAATACTGTATTCTGGCAGGTTTTTTCAGGCTGGAGCCAGGATGAATGGAACAATACTGAACATATTTCAACAAAAGGGATATCTCCTGACGGATGGAGCTATTTCAAAGATGAAATGGCCATAGCAAAAACTGACGGAGATAAAAAATATACGGCTTATGGTTTTGTCTTCCTTGCACAGCTCGGAAACAAAGACGCGATGATTGTCGGATCCTACCAGAATAAATCAGATCTTCTAAACGAAACAGATCATGTCGACTGGCAACTTTTATTTCATAGTCTTGGATTTAAAGGTTTTAAATCAACAATTTCCCCGCAGTTGCCTAAAGATATTCTGGGTTCTTGGGTGACAGGAAGCTACAGCGGAATTGTAACATATACTTTTGCACCGAACGGACATTTCTCATCAGGGAGCGCCTTCAGCACTTCAACACAGGTGTCGGATTATTCAGTCATGGAAAAAACAACCAGTTTTGTAGGCGACGGTACTTATGCGGTTAAGGGAAATATTCTTTCAGAGAATTTTTCAAAAACCGGCAAAACAGTGAACTCCACAGCCAGGGTATTCTACCAGAAACAGTATGGTGACTGGCAGAAACGGCTTGGTCTTCTCAGTACATCAGTTGTTGATGGTACACTCTATGAAGTTACCCTTGCTTTTCAGGATGATAAAAAATAGCAACATTACTTTAATCTACAGGATATGAAACTCACTTATTCAATTTTCTTTCTGGCTCTTTTGTTAGTAGAGCCGGCCGATCTCTCTTCACAATGTAACCAGACCGAAACAGAACAAAAGGAACATGGCTGGAGCAGGATCGATGACGCTTCAACCAGCCATGTCGCACCATCTCTCTTGCCGAAGCAGCAACAGACGGTTCAGAAGATATCGGAGATCATGAAAGCCTTCTATCCAAAGCCAAAGGGCGCTGAGATCTCATGGTACGGAAATTATTTTGTAAGAAAGATCGTAAACCAGTATCCGAATTCCTACGATGCAGAAATAATACTCCAAAACTATAAGTGTATCAATAATAAAGAGGTCAGGCTTTCATATAATTCATCTGTCTTTGTAGGAGTGAATTCACTTACATTCATGTCGAGTGATCTGGATATGAATGGGAAAAGTTATGTAACACTGAGGGCATTGTTTACTAAAAAAGATGGCTATATCTATTATATTTTTGATGAGAATGACAAATACAAAAGAGAAGAGGAGTATATTATTACCTACCCTGACAAACTGCCTTTCACCTACATGACAAGGAAGGAATATATAACAGAAGCCAGAGCCGATCAGGCAAAAATATATGAGGCGAAAACTGCTGAGCTCAAAAAAAACTATAAGGTAAGACCGAAAGCTGAACAGGAAGCAGAAAGACAAAAGATGATTGATGGATTTAAGAAAAGCTATCAGGGTAATGCACTGACTGCAAGAATTGACCAGTATAACAGAGACTATAAAACAGATGAGCAGCGACTTGATGAAGCACTTAAATTCAATACATCATTTTATGAAAAGATCCTGAGTAAATATAATGTATTTCTGGCATCGCAATCGGAGGAATACCTTTCACAACCTGCAATAGTCCTCCCTTATACGAGGGAAAACTTTGATGGATTTGAAAAGAACCGCAATGATAAAAATCTTGTATATATTATTAAAGATAACCCTGAATATTATAACAGAAATCTCCCGGTTTCCGCTCCTCAGTATTTTTCAGTACTGATCAGGCACTCACTTGGTGCCGTTCAGGATAAAATGTTCTATGAGGCAATAAACAAAAAAGAATTGCTGGATGATCTTTACGGTTTGCTACAGGCTAATCAGTGAAAATGTCATTTGATGTAAATTGTAACCATTCTTCTTTTAAGACAGAACAAGATATCCCAATATCTGAACACTCATGTATTGAAAGGCCTGTAAAACAAATATTTGCATTTAGTTGTACTTTGATTTAACTTTGATAATGAATCAAATGGGCTTCTGATGTCAAGTATTATTGAAGGATATAATTACGACATCTTCATCAGCTACCGTAAAAAGGACAATAAAGGCGACAGATGGGTCAGTGAGTTTGTTGAAGCACTCAGGACAGAGATTGAATCAACTTTTAAGGAAGACATCAGTATTTACTTTGACATCAACCCCCGGGATGGATTACTGGAGACTTATGATGTTGATGCTTCCCTTAAGGACAAACTGAAGTGCCCGGTGTTTATTCCGGTAATTTCCAGGACATACTGCGATCCGAAGTCATTTGCCTGGGAACATGAATTTACGGTTTTCGTTGATTTAGCCTCACATGACAGGTTTGGGTTTAAGATAAACCTTTTAAATGGCAATGTTGCCGCAAGGGTAATTCCTGTGAGGATTCACGATCTTGATCCCAATGATATTAAATTGTGCGAATCAGTAACCGGCGGATTTCTCAGGGGTGTTGAATTTATCTATAAAGAACAGGGTGTAAACCGGCCTCTGAAACCTGATGACGATGAAAAAATTAACCTCAACAAGACAAAATACAGGAACCAGATTAATAAGACTGCCCTGGCAACCAAAGAAATTCTTGAAAGTATAAGGGCATCTGCTACATCTAACAACTTACCACAAGAGGATATTCAGACAGAGGAAAATAAAGATAAATATGAGATAGGAACTGAAGAATCACTTACGAAAGGTACAGTTAAATCAAAGAAGGAAGCTCAGCCTGGAAAATTCAAAAGAGGAAGATTTATCACGGCACTGAAGAAACCCTGGATTTTGCTTTCCGTTATTGTGGGGATATCTGTTATTATTATCACAATAGCATTGCTTCTGGATCCCCATTCGAAAATTAAACTTGCATTTGAAAAAGCCCTGCCAGGAATAGGACATATCATAAATAAATCAGGTAATTATAATAATTCCCCGGTTGAAGGAATCTGGAAGCTTACCTATGGGAAGTGGTATAACTGGAAGCCTGACGACACTTTGACATACCAGTTTCCCGGTAATATGGATATTTATCACATCAAAATATTTTCAAACAGTACTTTTACTTTCATCGGTCATTACAGAATTGATACATTGACTCTGGATAATTATGGAGGTGGCACATATACACTGAAAGGAGACAGATATGAGGAGAATCTTCTTTATGCAGGAAAAAAAATATACAACAAAAAAATAAAGATGCTTTCAGAAGTCAGAAAGGATACGCTGATTCAGAAATGGCCTGCAGACGAAAACTGGAACCTTGTTGAGAAATACAGCATTGAAAAATATATCAGGCTTAAATAATTTGCAGAAAATGACATTTGTGTTATTTATAAGCCAGAAAATTGACCCCTTTATCACTAATTTTTTATGGTGTCTCCATGTTTCAGTGAAAGATCCGGCTTTGCTCAAAAGGGGAATAAAATCCCTGAGAACCATTAATCGGGAAGAGACTGTAATTATTATCCCATTCTGACATCCGGAATGAAACCCCTATTTTAACGTTACCGAAATCATAGGTGGATCCAAGGGAATAACTGGTTTTTGGGAAAAAATTATATGGTGATGTACCTGAAAGCTGCTTAATGGCTGAACCATATAATGTCAGCTGGGGATTTATCTGGTACCTGGCTGATCCGTATACTGACAATCCTGTAAATGTTCCATATGCAAAACCTTCATTGCCGGATTTCCATGGAGCGGAATAATAATAACCGGCGACAATTCCTCCGTCAACAGAAAGCTTCGGAGTCAATGGAACTGATAAGGATGGGGAAAGTGTAACTGAAGAAACACTACCCAGATGCGGAACTACCATAAAGTTGCTTCCCATCATGTAATTCAGCCTGGGCTTCAGAAGATCGCTTGCCAGATTAGCTCCGGAAAAACTGCCGCCAGAATTCGCCTGCTGCGAAAAAACCTGAACAGAAATTAACGAAACCAGGCCAATCATTAAGTATATTTTAAACTTTCGTAGAGCCATGTTTAAAACTCAATATTATACTTCGGGTAAAATTAATGAGAATATTAATAGAGTGGGATCTACAAATATTAAAGATTAAAATAAAATGAGTGTCGGGAATGATTAACATAAAATATTTGGTGATATTGGGCTGGAGATTCCTCACTTCGTTCGGAATGACAGATTCATTTGAGTTTATGGGGGTGAAAAGCGGCGATTCGCTAAATATTCAATAAAACTTTAAAAGTATGAAGGCGAATCGCCGCTTTTCACCCCCTCCATACTAATAGCTTGTCATTCCGATCCGCCAAAAGGCGGAGAGGAATCTCCAAAACATATCAGGAAATTTGTTTATGATTGCCGATACTCATTTAAAATAATATGATATTAATCATAATTAATAAAGAGATTAAGGTCTTTTTATAATTTTATTTTAAACTTAAAATTTAAGATTATGAAGAAATTAATGTTTTTTGCATTTTTTCTGATCGTAGTCGGGGCTTATGCGCAGGACCATAATTCAGTCAGAGGACGCATGGATCTTATTGGAAAATTAGGTATTGAAGCTTATGAACTAAGCCTTATCCGTACCGGACCTGGTGCTAACACTGCTCAAGTCGTCCAGGTAGATTTGTTCGAGTATCGTTTTTGGGGTTGGAGTTATGTTGGTTCTGGTGTAAGTACTCTTAATGCCAATGGACCATTCACTTCTTTTATTCCAACGTATCCAGGTACTTTTGAAAGGGTGAAAATTCTTGTGTATGTCATGGTAAAGCAAAAAAATATGGAAATATGGGACTGGGAAATATACGATATCATCGTAGATCTTGAACCAGGGAAAACAAGTTACAGAGTTGAGGGAGTCCGGGTACAATAGACCCTCTTTTCAATTCTTTAAAACTATCGAAACAATAAGAACTGAGAGTCTTTCCACTAAATCGGATAGACTCTTTTTCTTTTGCTTTTTCACAAGAACATAATTACATGAGTATCATAATTCAGGTATAATTGAGAACTGAATGATGATAATATCAGTAGCAATTACTGGATTTTAAATTTGACAGCCTCAATAAATGTGGCCAAATTGTTCCAGAACTTCCTCGTTTTTCGCATTGAACATTTTCTATATTCCCCGCAGCCGGAAGAAATGTATAATTTATTTTATACCTTAGAGTCTGCTATTAATCATTCCTAAAAATTTACTTAATATTATGAAACACGATAAATCTTCCCGACTCAGCCCAAATTTCATCTTAGGTTATCTATTTATCCTTTCCTTTATTTTCATTTCTTCAGTTTCTATTGCCCAGTCACCGGTTAATTTTTCAGGTAGCTGGATACAGGATACTGTAAAAAGTGATGATTTTTATAAATCATTTGAAATTAAGTTTCTGATTACTCAAACACCTCAGGAATTCAAGATCAAACAAACATATTCAATGAAAGGAAGCCCGGAAGTTCTGGAAAATGAATATTCCTACACACTTGATGAAAAAGTGACAACCAGGGTAATTGAGGGTAATACACAAAAGAATTCTGCCAAATGGTCGGCCGATAAGAAAATCCTCACCACCCGCAGCATTGTAACCTATGGTACTGAAGATGTCGGCTTTACTGAGACATATTCTCTTTCAAATAACGGACTTGTACTCACAGTTGTGAGATCTAATATAATGCCCGACGTACCTCAGGTGAAACTGGTATTCAATAAAATCAGGTAAAATATTCGAAATACCTTGTAATAGACATTTACACATTAATTTTATTTATGTAAACAAATCCACTCCGGGGATTTAGCTAATCAATTTCACATCTGCAAATAAGCTAAATGCTGAAAGGAGAATGAGATCCCTCGCTTCGCATCGGGATGACAGGTTATTAGCTGATAAACAGAGGGAAAAAAGCGGCGAGCCGCAAAGGTACTATTATTGATTTATACTGAATAATGCTGCGGCTCGCCGCTTTTTTCCCTCAAATTTTACCCCAAAATAACCTGTCATCCCGATCCCGCTTCAGCGGGAGAGGGATCTCCTTCTCAGATCAAGAATATATATAATATCGTTGTGAGGAAAGATTAGCATGGATTTAGTGATGGATAGAAAAAGGGGCCTTTAACCAGCCCCTTCTCTAATATTTACTTACCAGTTAAAAATCTGCTATTTACTTTTTTATAACTGTAAAGATTCTGGTTGAATAATTAATACCAACCTTAATAAAATATGTTCCGGGAGACAATGCCGACATATCAAGTTCCAGCAGGTCCTGGTTCCTTATTGTGATTGTCACAGGCTGGGTCATACCTGAATAATTATAAACCTGTATCATCTCATATGCTTCTATTCCTTTAAGGGAAATATTAACCTTGTCAGTTACAGGATTCGGATAAGCGATGAGATCAGGAATCTGAACATCTGATTCCATGCTATTATCAGGCTGAGCGGAAAGAGCAGATTTTGATGATGAACCGCATTTGGTTGAACTGGAATTTGCATTTGTTGCCATTGAGGCATAATGATCCTCCTCCCTGCTCGTTACACTCCAGGACAGCTTTTCCCCATCAAAATATACACTGAAAAATCCTCCTCCGGATTTGAACAGCACCGGTTGTTCATCCTTAAGCTCATACTTTCCTGTAAGTTTATTATTTATGCCAACAGGGATATAAACATCTTCACTATTGTCGTTTTTATACTCAAAATTGGCAATATAATTTAAGCCCGGACCATCAAAAAGTTTCTGGACACAATTAAGTACCGGTTTTACCGGATGGGTTCCCGGGCCGTATGGGTTGACATACAGAATTCCGGGAGTGATGCTGGCAAAAGTATAGTTACTGTTGCAGAGCACAGGATTTGCGGTATATTTTCCGGCAGATACTGATGAATTAATATCATAAGAGCTGTTATCCTTGTCTCTCAGTATCGTTACTGAACATATAATGTCTTCATTCACAACTGAACCAGAGAAATTAAAGTTTATCACCGGTAAAGGATCACCCTCATTAATATAAAGAACAGGATATTCCGGAGTTACTGTAAGTTGTCTGGCAGTAATTTCTCCCGTACTGTTAATATAATAAACATTATAGTTCAACCCCTGGTTCCCGTCAACAATAACCAATCCGCCCGGGATAAGTGTTTTTCCAATTCCGACATCTTTATTATCAAATACCTGTTTCGGCTGGATACCAATAACATCTCCGTTCATCAGGGCATCAACCATTGGGATCTCATCAGAACTTGTTGTCCCGTCATATTCCCTGATATCAGCTTTAGCTGTGACATTTAGACTTTTAATAGTAATAGTTGCTGTTGCAGTTACAACATCTGTACTGAGCTTATAGTTACCAGCCTTACTTCCTGATAGACTGATTCCGGTAACAGTAACTACTTTCCCTGCTCCCACATGTTTGTCAGCGAACGAAGCATTTGAATATGATATTACCAGACTATCTCCGGCTAACCTGTCATCTGAAAGAATTACCACAGCTTCTCCTGAACCATCATATACCTTGTCAGAACTGGTAGCTGTTACATTTAATGCTTTCTGGCCAATTGTGAAATTAGCGGGAATAAAGGTTATGTTATAATTACCTCCGGCATATAAACTTCCCTGCTGAATTTTATAGACTCCGGCATTCTCACCCTGTTCACGTATCAAAGATCCGGTAACAGTATCATCTCCATGGAGCCCTGTGAGGTTATAGTCTAAATCAGGATCAGTTTCATTATATATTTTCCCTCCGCTTATGGCAGCAATTTCAAGCTCTGCCTGTTCAATTGTAAGAGTTCCCAGTCCATACGACACATCATAATTTTCTGAGAGGAAAGTACCGGGTATGATCCAGTGTTTTCCTGCTGTTGTACCTGTTATAAAGCAGATAGGACTCAGCGGAACATTTAATTGTTCTTCGGGGACAGCAGGAATATCGGTAGCATCAAAAACAAATACTGTTCCCGTGTTATTGGTTGCATTTACAGTGGATGAGTTTACAAGTGAAATTCCATTTACAAGTGAAATACCGTTTACAGTTGCAGTTCCGTTAACAAGTGAGATTCCATTAACCAGCGAAATCCCGTTTGTTTCAGAATTAAAATCAGTCCGGGTTGTGTCTGATGCTATTTTCAATGCACTTCCACCGACTCCTGCTAAACCATTCACCAGTGAAATACCGTTTACTTTAGGTAATGATTCTATTGCATTTTCACTTGCCAGGAAATTCATCCCCTTAAGATCGACAACATCTGAAATCTGTCCATCGGAACCTTCAACAGCGATGCCGTTAACCAGTGAGATCCCGTTTACCAGGGAAATGCCATTAACTAGCGATATACCGTTAACCAGCGAGATGCCATTTACAAGAGAGATACCATTAACAAGCGAAATTCCATTTTCTGTTATCTCCGATACCCTGAAATTACCATTTTCAAATTCTATTATCAGGTTACCGGTCTTTACCACATCATCCTGATCAAAGGGAATGCCATTCACCAGGGAAATGCCATTCACAATAGGGATACCGTTAGCAATCTGAACAGAAACACCATTTACCAGTGAGATCCCGTTTGTAATATGTTCACTGTTTACCATGACCAAACCGTTAATGTTCAGCAATTCAGCACCGTTAACAAGTGATATTCCGTTACCTATTGCACTCCCTCCCACAGTTACAGTTGTCCCTGATACATTCACCTCAATGCCGTTTACCAGAGAGATTCCGTTTACCAGTGAAATCCCGTTTACAAGCGAGATGCCGTTTGGATTGGCCTGGTTTACAAGAGATATTCCATTCAGTGAAGTAATATAACCATTGGATATCGAAACAATATTACCATCACTAACCCGTGCATCACCGTCTACAATATCTGTCATGTTCACAAAAGGAAGTCCGTTTACAAGAGAAATCCCGTTAACAAGAGAAATGCCGTTTTCAACAGGTTCTCCGGCTACATAAACTGTGGTACCGGTATCTGTTACCTCAACCCTTACTTCAATTCCATTGACGAGTGAAATCCCGTTTACAAGTGAGATCCCGTTTACAAGTGAGATGCCATTTATCAGAGGGACTCCGTTTACAAGTGAGATCCCGTTTACTAGAGAAATACCGTTTGTCAGTGCATCTGTATGTGCTGTTTTTACTGATGAAATGATTGAATCAGCACTATATATAACCACAGGCTGATCAGGATCCTGTACAATCTCATATTTAAAATCCAGCATTGTGTCAGATAAAATACTTCCGTATACAACTGTGGTATCTTTCGGAGTAATCTTTAATGGCAGTTTCTCTATAATAAGGCGTCCTGCATCAACAAACACAAGCTTATACTTTTCAGATATAGAGAGAGCCAATTCACTCTCAGTATCGGGGAAAGGTTTTAATGAGGGCATAATTGAATATGATCCCACGCCTGTTCCGGGGTTAACCGCCTGGCCTTCTGAAGTTATGCTGTAATCAATCTGACTGAGCAGGGCTGCTTCTTCCTGCAGCATCTTTCCTGTAGTGACAGCATCAGCCAGTGAAGAATAATTACCCCCTGCTGTTTTAACACTGAATGTTGAAGTGTATTCGGGCATCACCGCACCAAACTTCTTATATACATCCTCCGAAGAAATTGTTACTGTTATTATCTCCTGATCCAAAGGCCTCCACGAATTGGATGATCCACCGTCAAGACCACTCAGAGATTTAGGCGGTGTATAGGCTCTAATTTCCGGATTGCCCAGGAAAGAGTTATTTATCAGTATTGTATCTTCACTGACAGCACTGACAATTTCAGTCTGGAGTGTATCACCCCTGAAAATTATCCGGGTAGTATATACCGGATCAGCATCTTTTCCCTGTTCAGGAACATAAAAATCTCCTAGAACTGTAACTGAATTAAACGGATCTTCCGGTGTTCCGGATCCCTTTACAACCATATTTGAAATTATGGGCTTTGGATTGGCAAACAGTCCTACTGCCTTATTTGCCTGTATAAATCCTGCTCCGGCAACATTTGCAGAAACTCCTGTTAAAGGTATAGCAGAGCTTTTTAAAATACTGAATATTTCCTGTGGAGAGGGAGCAGTACCTGTTCCAAGACTGTCTCTGCCTCCGAATTTTATTCTGGCCTGAATTACAAGTGCAGCAACAGCAGCTGCATGTGGCGCAGATGCTGAAGTTCCGAAGAAATTGGGTATATCGGTATCAGGATCAGGATTATCTGAATCAACGATGCCATCTCCGTTATCATCTTTCTGCCAGTCACCATTACCGGTAAGAAGGTTAACGGTAGTATTGACACCGCTGGGTGCGATGAAAGCTGGTTTGTCGGGTCGTATAACACCGTTTACCGCCGTGCCTCCCTGTGAGGAGTACGACATAACCTGGAGCGTTCCGTTATACTGAGGTGTACGATCGAATCTTACAGCACCAACTGCGATTGCACCGGATGCATTCGCATGACCTACAATAGTCGATGTTCCTTTCTTTTGAGCGGCCTCAGCAATTTCAAACTTATCACCTCCCCGGAATAAGATATATTTGAAACGCAAAGTAGGCATAGTACCTGATACCTTTGATATGACTATGTTTGTGGTTGCTCCGCCTGCTTTAACAGAGAAGGGAATTACTTCAATCGGCGCACCTCCGGTATTAACCCTGTTAAATCCAAGAACTGTCGATCCGTTACCGCTCGTCAGATACAGGTCCATGTCGGTTTTGGTAGTGGCCTGTTTGGGATCTGATTCATCATCCCACTGTAATACAATGGTATAGGTGCCTTCCCCCAGGTTTACAAGCTGGTAAATATCATTTGCTCCGAAGTTGTGTGCGATTCCCTTTATTGTATTTGGGGTTCCGGTTCCGGGTAAATATATATCCTCGTATGCCCAGTCTCCGAAGTTACCCGCTGATGTGAAGAAGGTTACTCCCTGACTTACCACATCATCAACTGCAATTGCCACTACTCCGTCACGGAAGAAAGGCTCAGTAATATAACTGATATCATCAACAATAATATCACAATTCCCCTTTGCAGGATCGGCAAGATCCCTAATCCCTTTTGCCATATCCACTTCACCCTGTGTACCTGAATAAAATGCAAGTTCAGCTCCGGGTGCTATATCATGAACAATCTGAAGCATAGCGCGACCTTCATCTGAGAGTACCATACCTGATGCCGGATCAATATCTTTAAGCACATGTACTGGTTTATTGTAACCATTCGGGTTAGTGGCTCCCGGAAGATCTCCGTTAGAAACATCAGCTGGTGCCGCACCTTTTGTGTTATAACTGTTGGAGATCACCCCTATTTTCACACCTTTTCCGTCAACCCCATATCCCAGCCGTGTGAAGTCTGATCGCAGAGCTTTATCACCCTGGCTTTGAGCGAGTCCTGTTTTCTTTACAAAATAATTAGCCACCCCCGGATAAACTGGTCTGGCATAATTAAGTGTTGTCGTGAGACTGTTCATATCAAGCAGCCTTGAAATGGGCATCCATCCGGTTAATTGCTTTGCTGCTGAATTATCGAGAACCAATTCAAAACCCCAGGTATTAAGCTGTGTCAGTAAACTACCTGTTGTCCCTACAGATACTGCCTCAATAAATACCTGGTGTACTCCACTCTTTACTCTGAGCTGGAAGATATTATCCGACTGGGCATTGAAATTCGGATATAAACTTTTATATGTATTGTAAAGCGAAGTGAGTTCGGCTCCTATAAGTGATCTTGAATCTACTTTTCCCCCGGCAGGCGGTGCATAATACGGTACAATAGAACTTATACCATTGCAATGATTGGAATTTATGTCAGCTGTTACAACTTTCACAGTACCATTTGGAAGAGTTACTGTCCACTGAACCCTGTCTTTTTCTGTAAATTCCTGACTGAATACTTTTTCTTTCAGTCCCGGAAGGAATGTATTTGTAACATACTTCTGGGATTGTCCGTTGTTGTACTTTACATAACTGTCTGGCTCCGAAACAGTGACTGTTGTGGTATTAGTATTGTTGTAACCAAAATTGGCCTTGTATTTACCATTCCCGATATACTCAACACAGCTGACCATTATATTGACTTCCTTCTTCTGGCCAAATGAATTATTAGGGAGAAAGAAATTAAACAATACAAAAGAATAAATTACACGGAGGTAATTTTTTGAAAAAATACCATATAGTTTCATGTCAGGAAATGTTTATTACTCAATAAAAATCAAAAAATGATCTTATAGGCTATCTTATGGACAGCCAGGGTACATCTCCATTATTTTTTTCTGTGCATTTTTCCTAAGAAAATGGGCCCCAATCAAAATTCAAACAGATTACAAGGGATAATGTTTATTTAGACTTAATATAAATTGATATGATATTTAGCATATATTCAATTATTTACATATATAGTTGTCCGATATGTATTGAATCCTAAAAATTACAGTATTCTGTTTTCCCGACTGCCTGAAATATCTGATTCCTTAAAAGACCTGATAATCTCTGTTAAACAATTTCCGGCCTTAGATGTTAATCTCTCTTATGAAGGACCTTAGCAACAGGAATCGTTTATGAACAGATTCTCATTTATCTCTTTAATAGTTATTCTTGCTTTTTGCAGAATAGCGGAAGCTCAGAATAATTTAGTCGATAGTCTCAAGCTTGTTCTGAAGGATAGCAAAGAAGATACTGTAAGGGTTAACAACCTTATCTTAATCTGTCAGAATGAATACAGGTCAGCTCCTGACAGTGCAATTCTTTATGGTAATGAAGCTTTGAAGCTTTCTGAAAAACTTCTTTATGGTAAAGGATCTGCAAATTCCTGGAAATTTATTGGAATGGGTTATTATTTCCTGGGAAACTATTCTGAAACCATCAATTCATGGCAGAAGGCTTTGAACAGCTTTGAAGCCATTAATGATAAAACAGGAGTTTCAAATATCCTCAGCAACCTGGGTGCTTTGTATGCAAATCAGGGAGATGATGTAAAGGCACTGGATTTCCACCTCCGATCTCTTAAGGCGGCTGAAGAATCAGAAAATACTTTCCGTATAGCAACATCAATGATCAATATAGCAGTTATTTATCTCAATAATCCTGAAACCCACGACCTTTCACTTAAATATAATCTCTCAGCATTACCTATTACCGAAAAACTTGGATATAATGATGGTATAGGAACAGTTTGTGTAAATATCGGAGAGATATATTTCAACAGGGAATCCTATGATACTGCCCTCTTTTATTACGAAAAATCACTTGATGCATTCAGGAAATCAAATTCCGGTAATTTGCCCTACACCCTTACAAGTATCGGTAAGGTATATATGAAAAGAGGAGATTTTAAAAAGGCAATCGAGGCTCAGCAGGAGGGCTATCAGATTGCTAAACAATCGGATGCAAAACTTGAAATGACACAGACACTTCTCGGGCTGGCAGAAACATATTCAGCATGGAAAAACGATAAATCGGCAATAAATACATATAATGAAGCAAGGGAAATTGCAGAAGAGATCGGGGCAAAAAAGGAATTGAGACAGGCTTATGAAGGGCTCTCTTCCTCGTATGCAAAATTGACAGATTATTCCAACGCTTATAAATATCAGATCCTGCTTACAAACATCAAAGACACTTTATACATTACAGCCAACAACAACAAAATTCAGTTTCTGCAACTAAACTATGAACTTGATAAAAAAGAGACCTTAATAAGTCTGCAGGATGTAACAATCAAGAAACAGAAATTCACACAGATAACATTCATTATAGGATTCATTATAGCCATCCTAATAGCACTTCAAACATACAGGAACTACCGGAGCAAGGTGAGGACAAACGAGCTTCTTAACAAACAAAAAGATGAAATTGAGACCCATAATAAAAACCTGACAATAAGCATTAATTATGCTGAACGGATACAAACAGCCATGTTCCCGTCGAATTGTGTCTTGTCCCCACTACTTTTCGAATATTTTATTCTGTTCAGGCCACTTGATATTGTAAGTGGTGATTTTTACTGGTTTAAGAAAACCAATAATTCCATATATGTGGCGGCAGCTGACTGTACGGGCCATGGAGTCCCGGGTGCCTTTATGAGCGTACTGGGTCTTTCATACCTTAATGAATTAGTGAACAATACTTCCAGGATAAGCGCCAATGAAGTTCTGACTAAGCTAAGGGATCATATAATAAAAACGCTGCAGCAGAAAAATACCAGCAAAAGTGCAAGAGACGGGATGGAAATGGCCCTCTTCATTCTTGATCTGGAAACAAATAATCTGCAGTTTGCTGGTGCCCGGCGTCCACTGTACCTGATAAGAGACAGTCAACTTACCGAGTTACCCCCTGATAAAATGCCTTTAGGAATTTATGATGAGGGAAAAAACTCCTTCACAAACAAAAATATCGGATTCAGGAAAAACGATATTGTTTATTTATTCAGCGATGGTTATGTTGACCAGATGGGAGGGCCTGAAAGAAAAACATTCAAAACAAAAAAACTTAAGGAACTCCTGCTGGAAAATTGTCATTTGACGATGAACGAGCAGAAAAAAGTTCTGGAAACCTCCCTTGAAGAATGGAAAATGGGTCTTGAACAGATCGATGATATTATGGTAATTGGGATAAAATTCAAATTCGGGGCCGCCTGAGGGTAAATAGCTTATCGTTATTTCTGTTTCCTGAAGAAAATGCCGCGCATTATCGTCAGAAAATTAACTGCCTTTTGCAAATAGTTGTAATAAAGTACAATATACAATACAAAGGTGGCAATCCACAAAACAATGATGTTAAACCAGTAGGTATCGATCTTAATACTACCAATCTGCTTATACGGGGCATAAAAATGTGCCTGTCCATACCTGGAGGTAGGTTTCATATAAACCGGTTCAAATTTCTGGATTATTTTCCTGTCAGTTTCTATCGTTTTGTTATTTATCTGATTCCAGTCAAGAACAAGCTCTTCCAGACTATTGTTCTTGTAATTATTACTCAGTGCAATAAATTCCTCTTTACCTTTTTTGGAAACAATTGATTGTGAAATGGAATCCAACAGCTTTACATTCTTTTTATGGAGATTTTTAAATCTGACCGCTAAACTATCAAGATAATTCTCAGTCGCCTTTGCCACATCCGGACTAAACTTTTCAGCTGATAAAGACTCTTTCCAGTCTGCTGGTAAGCCGTTAAAACCGGACAGATTGGCAAGATTATCAATATGAAATATCAGTTTATAAAAATTCCCTTCTATCCTGTCACAGTACTCAGCACTATCTGAATAATTCCGGCACTCCCATAATTTCTTCTTTAGGGCAGGTACCAGAAAATTGGCATGCCAGTAATTCTGACTTTTTTCAATGTTTGTTTTAAAGAAATTCCTTTCATACCTGTTATTACTGAATTGTTCAACAGCAAGTGCTTCAAATGACCAGCGGGCTGCCATCGTATTCCCGATTACCGGAACAAATTCCTCAGTGGTTGAGCTGCTCTTATTGAGTTTGTCGAACTTTACCAGCACCCCGCTGAATAGAAGTTGAGGTATAATAAAGAACGGTATGAGTATATAGATTGTAACAGCAGAATTAAATGCCGCAGAGATATTCAGTCCCATGAGATTGGCGAAACATGATGTTGTAAAAAAGATCAGCCAGTATGAAACTGTCATTCCTTTAATCTCAAGAATATAATTACCTATCAGGATAAATGAAATTGTCTGAATCGCTGAAATTAAAAACATCATCATTATTTTGGAATTGAGGTAACTGAACCAGCTTAAATTAAGGAAAGATTCCCTCTTCAATATTTTTCTGTCCCTGATAATCTCTTCGGCACTTATTATCAGTCCCAGGAAAAGTGATGTTATAACACTCATGAACAGATAGGCAGGAAGGTTATCATTCTCACTGAAAAGATAATTACCGCCGGAAGGAGTTTTCGTAAAATATGACAATAAGAAAGCCAGAAAAGGAGCACCGAACAGACAGATAATAACATATTGCCTGTTGGCAATCTTGGAAAGTAAATCACGGATAAAATAAATCCGTGACTGCTTCATTAAACCAGGAACACTATAAATATTTTCAGGAATAGCCTGATGACCTTTCTGACCCCTGAGTTTGATTTTCCGGACTTTCTCATTAAACCATTCAGCCCATTCATAGGGTGCAACTTTCCGGATATTAGTATGCTTACCATTCTCATCAACAACTTTAGCTTCAATAATATGAAGTAACTGATCAGAGTTTACATTTCCGCAGGTAACACATTGGTCTTCACATGCATTAGCATGACTGGATTTCGTTTTGAAATATACAATAGCCTCGGAAGGATTCCCGTAGAAAATCTGGTAGCCCCCTTTGTCCATCAGCATGACCTTATCAAACATCTTGTACAGGTCTGATCCGGGCTGGTGAATATTTATAATAACCAGTTTGCCCCTGTATGTCTGTTCCTTAAGCAGATTAAGTACAATCTCAGAATCAACTGACGACAATCCTGATGTAGGCTCATCCACAAACAGAATTATTGGTTCGCGGATTAATTCAAGAGCAATATTTAATCTTTTCCTCTGGCCGCCGCTGATTACTTTATTCAGGCTGTTACCGACTTTCAGATCCCTGATTTCATTCAGCTCAAGATCAATCAAAGTTCTGTCAACTGCATCCTTCAGTTCACTTTCTGTAAGATTATCCAGGCACATCTTAGCGCTGTAATAAAGATTCTGATATACTGAAAGTTCTTCTATCAGAAGATCGTCCTGAGGCACAAAACCCACAACTCCTTTTAAATGATTTCTGTCAGTTGGGGAATAGAGGTTATAGCTATTTATCAGCACTTCCCCGCTCTGTGGTTCGTTGATCCCGCTTAAGATGTTTAAAATTGTCGTTTTTCCTACTCCGCTACCCCCCATTACACCGACCAGATTTCCTGTCTCCTCATAAAAATTAAAGTTCTGGATCCCGTTATCACTGTTTTTAAACCTGAGGTTTACATTCCTGGCTTCAAGTGATAATCTGTTCTTCAGTTTCTCATTGCTGAATACATTGGCTACATCGTTAAAATATATTGCATTTATACCTGAACCCCTTATCGTTGAACCATGATCAAAAGTATAAGATTGTCCCGGGAAAATATTCTGACCGTTCAGGAAGAGGTCCACATTTCCTGTATACCTTAATATATATTTGTTTATGCTTGCTAAATAAAGCAGTGATATTGTGTTTTTCAGGTTTTTTATAAACAGATGCTTTACTCCTTCGAGGTCACATCTGTTGTTATTATCGATTATCATTAGCTTGTCCTTTTCGGGAACATCGGCACTTGATTTTAATACAAAATTCTTAAGGTTTCTGTATTCTTTTGAAGGTATATTAAGTGATATCGATACTGTATCGATAAATTCCATTTCATTTGATGTTATTTCTGCACCATAAAGGACAAAATCCAGAAGTTGAACCATTACATATAATTTCTGTTTCAGATCCAGCTCTTCATTTATTATTTCGCAAATACCCAGGATCCTCACTGATATAAGAGAAGTGCGTTTCATGTCCCTGATACTTCCCCTGTCTATGTCATCAGAATAATAGCTTATGAGGAACTTATCAAACATTTCCATATATTTCTGCACAAGCTCTTTATTCAGCTGTCGTGAGAGAAACAGCTTTACAATATCCCTTTCCTTGCCAGAGATTTCCTTTACAGTTCTGACATCACTTATCAATACAAATAATTGAATAAGGGCTTTTAGAATAGGTTCATTCACTGAAATGTATTTTAAAAGATTCTGATATCAATAAAAATATAAGTAACATAAGTCACATATATTAAAAATCCGGGTTTAAAACAATTACCTTAATGGTTCAGACTCCGGATGATTATACGTGATTATTTGTAATAGCCTGTTTCATAATACAAATAAGGCCACCTAAATGTTCAAAACAATGAAATTTATTACTTTGTCTAGCTGAGTAATAAATTTAATAGAAGGATAAGCTTGAGAGAATAAACAAATGGTTCTATAAGTTTTCTAAAACTGATACACATATCCTATTGATCCAAACACACCATGATCAATAACTGAAATGGTAATATTTTCTGGTTTTGCACGATATTCCTGATCAAGCTTATAGGCATTACTTAAATCATCCACATATCCAACAATATAGCCACCATCAATGACAAGTTTGTGTCTTTCACCAAATGAAAATCCACCTCCAAGTAAGAATCTCGGTTTGATTTTATCCGATATAGAAATACCTGTACCTATATTTCCGTGAAATCCAAATTTCGTATTATTACAAAACTTGGTCCCATAATGAAGTAATGCAGCAATTCCTAACTCTTCTTTGTTCACATTGGTTGCTTCTTCAATTATGTAAATATTATCTACAGGATTTTCTATTATCTGTCTCT
>CALMJY010000204.1 GCA_937864815.1 uncultured Bacteroidota bacterium | reverse complement strand
TTTACTTCTGATCCAACCTCCACCACTATGCCGGCTCCTTCATGACCTACTGCAAACGGATATTTAACTACCTGTGAACCAATCTGTCCCTGGGTGTAGTAATGAATGTCCGATCCACAGATCCCGACAACCGACATCCTTATCTTAACATCATTCTTGTTTACAAGTTTTGGTTCAGGAATTTCTTTCATCTCCATCTGCCTGATCCCGGTAAGCATCATTGCTTTCATAAGCTTTCTCCGTTTTCCCAAACTTACAAATTAAAAATATCTTTGTGTCCTTTGTGCAAATTCTTTGTGTCCTCTGTGGTTTAAATTTATAAATTTGTTCAGATTCATGATTCAAATTAAGATGAGAATACAAAAAGATGATACTGTTGCAGTAGTTGTTGATATACAGGAAAGATTATTACCTCATATTTTTCATTGGGAGCAGACACTTCAGAATTGCCTGAAACTAATTGACGGATTGCAGGTGCTTTCAGTTCCAATGATTGTAACCCAGCAATACACTAAAGGCCTTGGCAATACTGATCCTTCGATTGTGAATAAAATAACAGGATTCAGTCACATCGAGAAAACTACTTTCAGCTGTTGCGGGGAGTCAGCTTTCAAAGAAAAAATTTCCTCTCTCGGCAAGAAATATATCATTCTTTGCGGTATTGAAACGCATGTATGTGTTATGCAGACTTGCATTGACCTGCTGGAGGAGGGATATATACCATTTGTCGTGGAAGATTGTGTCTCCTCACGAAAGCCAAATGACAAAGAAATTGCCATTGAACGTATGAGACAGGAGGGAGCACGGATAACCACTCTTGAGAGTATATTGTTTGAGCTTACACAGATATCAGGCACTGAGACTTTTAAACTAATTTCTAAAATTGTTAAGTAATTTATTATGAGAAAGATTTACGGAATAGGAGAAACGGTTCTGGATATTATTTTCAAGGAAGGCCAGCCGCAGGCGGCAAAGGCAGGCGGATCTGTGCTCAACAGTGTTGTTTCAATGGGAAGAATGGGTTTACCTGTTTCATTCATAAGTGAATACGGTATGGATGATGTAGGTGAACTTATTGATAATTTTCTTAATGAAAATGGAGTAAACACATCTTCGGTTCATCGTTTTGAGGATGGAAGCACAACACTTGCACTTGCTTTTCTTAATGAAAAGAATGATGCACATTATACCTTTTATAAAAATTTTCCCGGTAAAAGACTAAATATTGAATTCCCCAGGTTAAATGGGGAAGATATTCTTCAGTACGGATCATTTTATGCAATCTGGCCCGAGATAAGGACAAAAATCAAAAAATTCGTGCAATCATCTTATGACGCCGGTGCCATTGTTTTATATGATCCTAATTTCAGAAAGTCACATTTGTCAGAGCTTGAGTCACTTAAACCTCTCATTATTGAGAATATGAGAATGTCCAGCCTGATAAGGGGTTCTGATGAGGATTTCCTGAATATTTTCAGGGTCAGCAGCCCTGATGAGGCATGGGAGGTGGTAAGGAACTATTGCAAATGCCTGGTTTATACAGCAAATACCGAAGGGGTATTTGTCAGGACAAGTTCATTCGCCGGGAAATTCCCTGTAAAAGTCATTACTCCTGTAAGTACAATCGGAGCCGGAGACAATTTCAATGCGGGAATGTTAACCTCGATCTACAGGAATAATATTACAAGGGATCAGCTGGCAACAATAGGAGAGAAGGAGTGGAAAATCATAATTGGGACAGCTGTTGAATTTGCGACTCATGTATGTCTCAGTTATGAGAATTATATCTCAGAAGAATTTGCTAAATCGGTATAGTACTTGCGATTATGCTGGCGCCAATTTGCAATTGGTGCCTTAAAATTATTGGCACGGATCACATCCCGATAGCTATCGGGACCGCGCCAGCGATATAATTCGCTAAATCGGTTTAGCATTTGCAAGCAGGTATTTTTCAGCCTCATACGACCATATATAGTCGTTTTTTGAAACAATTTCATGCAAACCTGCGTATAACTTATTATCCTTCCCCATTTCCTCGAGCTTATATAATGAAACCAGTGGCATGGATATATTCGTGTATATAAGCTTTTTTCCTCCCGGGATCTGAGGCAGATTCATTGTAGTATCCACAACTGCATCAAGTCCACCGACATGGGTAATCATTACAGCTGGATTGATTTTTCCTTCGCCCATCAGCTTCAGCGATTCAAGCATATCATCGGTGTTGCCTCCTGAAGTTCCGACAATATGTGTAAATGCGTAATGCACATTGTAAAAGTTAAACTCTGCTCTGAATTCCGGGTTTGTAGGTCCTGCAAAGAAATTAAGACACCCGTCAAACCCCAGTATTGCATCCCCCTGTTCCACTACACTCTTAACAGGTGCAAAGACAAGCACATCATCGAAACCTGTACCTTCAGTAATTTCACGGAGATGCCTGACAGGATTATTCATTTTTCCTGTATTTACATAAATAAGCTTAACTCCTTCTTTAGCAGCATGTTCTGGTGTGAAAAGACAGGCTGCCCTGGCAAGCCTGTTATCGTCAATATCGGTAACAACAAGAAGAGAAGGCTTCCTTTCCTGGTGAAGTGCATAGTCAATTGCTCCCAGACCCATTGGTCCGACACCGGCAAGAATAGCCATTTTACCTCCTTTACGTATACCCATTTCATGATTGTAAGTACCGGGAGGAACATGGTAACTTGCATGGAAAGCCCCTACAATGCATGACATTGGTTCTGACAGCGATGCAGGGAAGAAAGCCTCTCCTTCATATGGAAGTAAACAGTTGGCTTCCATAACAATTGGTGGAATGATTATATATGTTGCATCACCACCAATATATCTGTAAGAATAGCCGGGAGCATTAAGAGTTCCCATCTGATTCATCGCCGGCTGGATGGAAAATTTCTGTCCTGCTCTGAACTTATTTTTCCATTTATCGCCAACTTCAAGTATTTCACCGGCAAATTCATGACCGATCATTGTAGGATTAATGTGTATGTCATCAGGAACCCGTTTATGATCAGCACCCTGCATGGCAGCCTTGTATGATGACATGCATATGCTGTCGGAAATAACATGTGCCAGGATTTCATCATCCTTCATCTCCGGAAGCTCAAACTCTTCAAGTCTGAGATCTTTCTTTCCGTAAATTCTTACTGCCTTGGTCTTCATTTATTTCGAAATTTCTTTAGCCTTTAAACATCCCCCTCTCCCCCTTCAAAGGGGGAATCTTCATATCATCTGTCTGTCGCCTGTCGCCTGTCGCCTGTCGCCTGAAGCCTATCCTAACATCACCTGACCGCCGGTAACCGGTATTGCCTGCCCGGTTTCATATTCCTGGTCAATTAAATAATATATTGCCTTCATTACATCTTCAAGTCTGCACCCTCTTTTCATTGGCACCTGGTCTTCATAAAACTTCCTGACATCATCAATGTTCCGTGCTCCGGGTACCTTCCCTGTTTTAAGGTACTGAACAAACAGTCCGTTATGCGGATCGGACCAGAGCGGTCCTTCATAAAAATTTCCGGGGCAAATGGAGTTGACCTTAATCCTGTTAGGTGCAAGTTCCATTGCGAAGGATTGGGTAAGGCCAATTCCTCCGAATTTCGCTCCGGCATATGCAAAATTGCGATTACTTCCCCTGAGACCCGATTTTGAATTGATCTGTATTATATCAGTAAAATATTCATTTTTCTCCTGGTTCTGTATCTTCATGATCTCTGAAGCATACTTTGCACAATGAAAATAACCGTTGTAATTCACTGAGGTTGTTTTTGAAAATGTATCAGGTTCCATTTCATCAAGACCACCTGCTCTCAGGATACCTGCATTGCTGATCATAAGGTCAAGACCTCCGAATTCCCTCACAGTGGATATTATCATCTCCTTAACGGATACCGGATCGGAGACATCCGTATGGATAAAGATTGCTTTCCCTGAGGATTTCTGAGAAGCCAGTTTTGATACAAATGCCATTCCTGTCTCTTCATTGAGATCAGCAATAACAACATTCATATTCTTAAGATATAAAGCCTCGGCTATTCCGGCTCCGAATCCCTGGGCTCCTCCGGTCACAATAGCTATTTTATTGTTGAGACTGTTACCTGTACCTGCAGCCTGTGATATTTTCCTCCTGTAGTTTTCCACCTCCCATTTGTCAATGAATGAAACCTGTTCAGGAGTGAGGAATTTTGTACCACCGCACTTCGATGCATAGTAACATATCTTTATAAGATCCTCATATACATCGAGTGCCGCTTCTGCAGAAGCAGCGCTTTCTGCAATTGCAAATATTCCAAGGTCTTTGATAACCACTATTTTAGGAGTAAAACCATATTCCTCCAAAAACCGAGGAAGCTGATACCTTACCGATTCAATTATTTTTTCAGCGGTTCCCGAATGTTCTATGAACATGTACCTTGTCTTGCAGTAGACAATTATGTCAGGTGTAAGAGGATGCGATATCTTATGAAATTCCTGCTGGTTTTTATAAAACCCGGCTATAAGCGAATTATTGCGGTGCCTTATAATGCCTGGTTTATCGCCTGACAGGAGCATTCTTAATGCAGGAAGCGCTTTGTGAAGAACGGTATTGTAATTGATAATTTCCGGTTCTGGCAATGGAGTTATTTCTTCACTTATACCGGATATCAGTTCATTATAAATCTCTTTTATCTCATCAGTAGAATCAGCGCTTACAAACGAGCCATGGTTTTCAAGAAAAATAACTTTAGGGTCGTGTGAAAATTTTTCTCTGTACCTGATTATCTCGTCCTCAAGCTTTTTGAAGAGGATATAACCCGGATCGGTATAAGGAATGAAAAGAACAGTATCGCCAAAAAGCTTATTTGTAAGTATTTTAGCGTTCCTGCTGCATAGCAGTCCGTTAATATGGGTCGGGTGTAAGTGAACAACAAATTTGTACCTGATAAGCTCGTGGAGGGAAGTCTCAACTGAAGGTCTTTTGTTTTTCAGGGGATCGGAGAGGCTTCTGAAAAGGTCGCTTTTAACCTGTTCTTCTCTGGCAACGGGGTCATCAGAATATTTGTTGGATGAAATCAGATGGAGCTTTTCCCTGTCGAGAGCAACCAGTCCTTCTTCGGTGAGTTCAGCAAGAGGATAACCACTGGCTTTTATCCAGATTGTAGTATCATCTTTGAATGATGTGTTACCGCCCCCGGCTATGACATATTCCTTTTTGCTGCCATAAAACCTGGAAATTTCAATGAGGTCTTTGATCTCCGGCTTCATAATTACCGCTTTTTTAGATAGTATTCAATGACTAACTGACCGAGTTTTGCAAGTTCATTCTTTTGATCTGCACTGTGATTACCATCAGGCATTACATATCCCTGTCTGCCTTCAAATCTCAGATACTGATGAGCAGCTATTACACAGGCCCCTTCCCATCCGATTTTTTTCAGATCTTCATCAAGAGGAGCTCCGCCTCTTGTTGTTATTGAAAGAGGTATCATTTCAGGAGTGTTGTGTTCGGTTCCGAACGTTATAATAAATCCCTTTTCACTGAAAAATTCAACAAATTTTTTTAGAAGTGCTGCGTCATTTCTTCCCGGTATCAGCTCAATACATTCAATCTTGAGTTTTTTCAGTGATTCGTATAGCTTTTGAGGATCGGCTTCGAACTCAGTATAATTACCTGCAGGATCATCAAGCAGTACCGGATAACAAGGTATTCCTCCTGCCTTAAGTATTATCCTGATGATCTTTTGAAGCTCAAGGAATGACCGTTCGTCCTCCTCGACAAAAGCTGCACCTCCGCTTTTCAGCAGGTTTGACCTGATCTCATTTTCAAAAGCAGCAGGATTACCAGGTCCGGTTTTGGTTTTTTTCCCTCCGTACAATGACTCTATGAACTCTGTCTGTTTCTCTTCAATTGTGAAATTTTTAACAGCAAGCATCCTGAGAGCTTTAGCCAGATGTCTTTCACGGACAAGATCGTGTGCATATTCCTTTTTAATTACTTCATAGGATAGTCTTAATGCAGGATTTTGTTTTTCAATCAGTTCATTAAGCTTGTTTATCATTGCCTTAATCTGCTGCTGGCCCTCTCGTATCACACTTTTTAACTGCCGCTTCAGCATGAAGCCTGTATGGAAAGGATAATCAAGTCCTTTGCCACTGAAATAGATTCTTCCGGGATTGTTTGGATCATTAATTCTTATCCCGTTTTTCTGTTCTTCTTTCAGCAGCCCTATAAATTCGATATTGAACAGAGGGAATATTCTGTTATTTACACATCCTTTATGAAAAGAATCATAGCCATCGGTTACATAAAAATCATTGATTCCCAGTACAGAGATATTTTCATTTTTTGCCATGCTGAAAATATTTTCCATATCTGAAAAAGCACTGAATGAATAGGGTGTATGTATATGTCCGTTCACCTCACGAAAAGCGGGTGGTGAGAAGCCCTTCATCTCTTTAACCATGGTATCAAGGGTCGGTAAGTCAGACAGAAAATGCTTCATAACTGATTTATGGCTTTGTTTCTATTTTGAGTTCAGCAATCAGATTGTTAATGTTTTTTATTTCGTCATCATGCAGTTTGAAATCAACTGCTTTTACATTGTCGAGAACCTGTTGTGGATTCCTGGCGCCTGCCAGAACACAGGTTATTCCGGGCTGTTCTTTTGTCCAGTTGAGAACCAGCTGGGAAAGAGTTACTTCCCTGTCATCAGCAATTACTTTCAGTTTTCCGGTAAATTCAAGTATCCTTGACAGATTAGGTTCTTTATAATGAGGAGTGTTTGGTCGGCTGTCTCCATCACCGAAGCTGTGATCCTTTTTAAATTTGCCTGTGAGTAATCCTCTTTGCAGGGGGCTATAGGCAAGTATCCCGATATTATTTTCAATGCAGAACGGGACAATCTCCTTCTCAATACCCCTGTTAACCATGCTGTATGGGATTTGGTTTGAAGCTATCTGGAGTGTTTTTATGGCTTCTGACATTTGGTCAACGGAGTAATTTGATACAGCTCCGGCCCTGATTTTGCCTTTGGTAATCAGCATTTCCAAAGCCTCCATTGTTTCTGAAATGGGAGTAGTGGCATCAGGCCAGTGAATCTGGTAGAGATCGATATAGTCAGTGCCAAGTCTTTTAAGGCTTTTATCGCAATCAGCAAATACTCTCTCTTTTGAAGAGTATGCGTAGATATCAATATCTTTTCCCGAGTTATCATTTGATGAAAAAAAGAATTTACCTTTTTTTTCATCCCACACCATTCCGAATTTCGTGAGAATCTGTGTTTTATCTCTTTTCCCCTTAACAGCTTTGGCAACAAGCTCTTCGCTTAATCCGAATCCATAAACAGCTGCAGTATCTATGGAGGTCATTCCGTGATCGATTGCGGTCTCAATAGCTTTAATTGCATCGTTTGCATCAGCACCACCCCACAACCATCCACCGATTGCCCAGGCTCCGAATGCTATTTCTGATACTTTCAGATCCGATTTTCCTAAAGTTCTGTATTCCATGGTATACTATTTAGATTAAAACAATTTATATCTGAACAAAACTTCATTACTCTAAAATTTTTACCCCCTTTCTTATTTCCCCCAAGGGGGAAAAGTCTCCTTCCCCCCTGGGGGAAGGTAGGGAAGGGGGTTAATTATGTGATAGTTATATACTTCATCAACTACCCGCCTTTACCATTCCAGCACTTCATCAGGTACTTCAAGCAATGACCTGTAAATCCAGTCAGCCTCATGCAAAGCTTCAGCCCCAAATGAAGTTGTAACTGCCAGACACCTGCAGCCTGCCGTTTTGCCTGATCTGATCCCGCTCACGGCGTCTTCGACGACAAGGCATTCCTCAGGCTTCAGTCCAAGTCTTTCTGCAGCCTTAATGTAAATATCAGGAAATGGTTTCTTGTTTACAACATCTTCCCCTGTAATTATTGTATTGAATGTTTCCGGCGGCAAACCAATCTCAGAAAGATTAATCTCCATCTTTACCCTATCAGCACTTGTTGCAAGGGCCAGTTTGAGACCTTTCTTCCTGCATCTTGTGATGAATTCACCGGCTCCGGGTAGAGGAAAAAGATTTTTTCTGGCAATCTCGCCGAATATCTCGTATGTCCGGGCTTTAACCCTGGGAATATCAACTGAGATGCCGTATTTTTCTGCAACACCTCCCAGGTACCTGTTTTCACCGGTTCCGACAAAGGGATGAAAATCCTCTTCTTTTACACTGACTCCATTCTCGGCAAACATCATTATTGCGGCCCTGGCTATAAATCGCTCTGAATCGACCAGGACGCCATCCATATCGAAAAGGACTCCTTTTATCATCTGAAAAGTCTTTCTATTTCAAAAGTTCTGGCTTTTGTCAGGGGGCTCTTCTTTTTCATAAGGTTAACAATAAGTGTCATCCTTGCAGCATTTTCAAGGACTTCTGTTTTGTCAAATGCCTGTAGGAGATTGGCACCGGCTGTCAGGATTCCGTGATTTTCAAGAAGAAGTATATCAGATTTTTCGATGTAATCAGCAGCAGCATTAGCCAGATCTGCAGTTCCCATGAGGGCATACGGGACAAAAACGGGAGTGCCCAGGATTGCACATGCTTCTGCTGTTAGATTTGTTTCAATTTCAGCCTTCATCGCAGTGAAGGATGAAGCACATACAGGATGGGCATGAACAATTGCTTTTATTTCAGGCTTGCGTTTGTATATTGCCAGATGCATGCCTGACTCTATTGATGGTTTAAGATCAGGTGTGAGGTTTTCACCTAAAATATTAAGTATCCCAACCTCTTTCCATTTCATCTTTCCCTTATCTGTGGCCGATGGTGTAATGGCAATAAGGTCGTCTGTAATACGCAGGCTTATGTTACCTCCTGAGGTTGAGGTAAGTCCCTGGAGATATAAACGCCTCATGAACCTGGCAACCTCTTTCCTCTCTGTTTTGAACTTTTTGCTGTATTCCATATCTACTGAACCAGATCGATTACTCCGTTAAGAACATATTTTGGTCTGAAGGGGAAGTTATTAATATCATTCCGTGATGTTATTCCGCTCAACACCAATAAGGTATCAATCTCTGATTCAAGTCCGCTCAGAATATCGGTATCCATCCTGTCTCCAATAACCACAGCATCCTCTCTTTTAACACCCAGTCTCTTGAGAGCACTTCGCATCATTAGCGGATTGGGCTTGCCAACGAAATATGCTTTTTTACCTGTTGCAATTTCAATAGGTGCAATCAGTGCCTTTGTTGATGGAACAATTCCATTCTCAACGGGGCCGCTTATATCGGAGTTTGTTCCGATAAGCTTGGCACCCTTCAGCACAAGGTTAATTGCAAGTTCTATCTTTTCAAAATTGTAGCTTCTGGGATCACCTACAACAACATAGTCGGGATTAACATTATTCACTGTATATCCAACACTGTACAGGGCATGTATGAGTCCTGCATCCCCAATAATATAAGCACTTCCTGAGGGATTCTGACTTGCCAGAAAACTGGCAGTTGCAAGCGCACTTGTATAAAAATGTTCTTCACCAACATTGATTCCCAGTCGCTTAAGCTTTTCGTGAAGTTCTTTCGGAGTACGCTCCGGGGAATTGGTAAGAAATAAAAATTTTTTTCCTGTTGATTCCAGCCAGCTGAGGAAGTCTGTCACACCAGGCAGCAGTTTGTTGCCATGGTATATAACACCATCCATATCAATGATGAATCCCGTCTTCGATTTTATGTTCTGGATATCCTGTTCCATAATAAGGTTAAATGAGGTGCAAAGATATCAAAAAGATCACTTAAAATATTTGTAAATACTAGAAACGGACCATTTGTCCCAATCATTATTCACCCCTAAATCCCCCAGAGGGGACTTGCCTCCCCACTTAAGCCCCCCTTGGGGGGTTGGGGGGTGGAAACAATATAATTTACACTCCCTCTCTGTTTAGTTTAATTGACTTCTCTGTAGACCAGTCTGTTAATGGCCTGTGTCCCTTAAGCGGAATTACCTTTTCATTTATTGCATCGAGTATCCAGTCAGGCTGGGGGAAGAAATATTCTTCCATCTCATATGCTGGAGTAATCCAGTTTCTGGACCCGACTACTACAGGAGGAGCATCAAGATGATCGAATGCCAGCTCGGTAATGGTCTGTGCCATCTCTTTTAGGAATGATCCTCTTGCTGATGCGTCGCTTGCAAGTAAAATTTTCCCGGTCTTTTTAACCGATTCTATAACAGGTTCATAATTGAAAGGTACAAGTGAACGTGCATCAATAACTTCTGTACTTAATCCATATTTCTCCTGAAGTGTTTCTGCAACTTTTATAACCGGGTAGAGTGTTGCCCCGATTGTGAGTATTGTTATATCTGTTCCTTTCCTTTTTATATCAGGTTCGCCCAGAGGTATTTCATAATAGCCTTCCGGAACCCCGCCTTCATGGAACATCTCACCTGTATCGTATAATCTCTGACTTTCGAAGAATACTACAGGATCAGTTCCCTGGAGCGCAGTATTCATAAGTCCTTTAGCATCGTAGGGCGTTGCAGGGAAGACAACTTTCAATCCGGGTATATGAGCAGTAAGGGCTGTCCAGTCCTGTGAATGCTGAGCTCCGTATTTACTTCCAACAGATACTCTCAGAACCACCGGCATCTTAATTATATTTCCGCTCATGGCCTGCCATTTTGGAAGCTGGTTGAAGACTTCATCACCAGAGCGACCGAGAAAGTCGCAGTACATAATCTCAGCTATTACCCGTCCCCCGCACATGCCATACCCGATTGCGGTTCCTACAATCGCACCTTCTGATATGGGTGAATTGAAAAGCCTGTGATAGGGCAGGGCTTCGGTTAGTCCGCGGTATACAGCAAAAGCACCTCCCCAGTCGCGGTTCTCCTCACCCCATGCAGCCAGTGTGGGATCTTTGTAAAACCTGTCTATTATTGCCTCGAAAATAGCATCGCGGAACTGGAATAATTTTGCCTTTGAAACAGGTTTCCCGTCTTTGTCCCTGTAGAATCTCTCTTTTGTTTTTATCGATTTCACCCTTGGATTTTCTTCAATAGGCATAAGTACTTCCGGAGTTCTGTCCTCCATTTTATCCGCAGGAGTGTTTGAGAACATCATTCTTCCAATACAATCGGGATCCCTTACAAGATCGAGCCTGGGTGATAAATTATCATCTATGCTGAGTTTAAGTATTTGACTGAGAAGCTCTTTTGTTTCACTTGTGATTTCTTCAAGCATCTCTTTTTTTGCAATTCCAGCTGCAATAAGAGAGTTACCATATGAGAGAATGGAATCTTCCTGTTGCCATGCCTCAATCTCTTCCTTCGACCTGTATGAAGATGCATCTGACGGAGAATGACCGCTGATCCTGTAGGTCAGTGTATCGAGCAATACGGGTCCCTGTTTCTCACCCAGAAGCTTCTTCTTTCTCCTGAAAGCATCAATTACAGCCAGCGGATTATAACCATCAACACGTTCGGAATGCATCGATTCGGGATTTACACCTGCCCCGACTCTGGCAAGTATGTCATAACCCATGGTTTCCCCCATGGTCTGGCCACCCATACCGTACAGGTTATTCATGAAGTTGAATATCAGTGGAAGACCCCCTTTGTATTCACCACTCCAGAGAGTTTTAAACTGGTCCATTGTGGCAAAACATATTCCTTCCCAAACCGGTCCGCAACCCATGGAGGCATCTCCGATGTTGCAAACAACAATGCCTGGTTTCCGGTTTATCTTTTTATAAAGAGCTGCTCCTACGGAAATATCTCCGGAGCCTCCGACTATGGCATTATTGGGGTAAATTCCGAATGGAGTAAAAAATGCATGCATCGAGCCTCCAAGGCCTTTATTAAATCCATTCTCGCGGGCAAATATCTCCGCAAGTGCTCCGTACAGAAGGAAGTTTTTTGCCAGCTCCTTTGTTGTTCCGCTAAAACCCTTTTCAACAACCTTAAGGGCCGAACCTCCGAAATAATTCTTCATGATATTATAGAGAGCATCTTCATCAAGGCGGTGTATTGCCGACAAACCCTTGGCAAGTATCTCCCCATGACTGCGGTGCGAACCAAAAATGTAATCGTCAATCCCGAGGTTATATGCCATCCCCACAGCTGAGGCTTCCTGTCCGATTGAAAGATGGGCAGGACCTGGGTGATTGTACGGGATCCCGTTATATTCGTTAGTTGTTTTTATCAGGTTCAGCATTGTCTCAAACTCCCTGATCACTACCATGTCATGATAGATTCTGATGAAATCCTCTTTTCCGAAGTTTTTCTTTTCTTCTTCTATGGTCTTGTTATACTGGTTAACAGGTATTTTCCCAAATTCAATGAATTTTGGTTTTCTGACAACCTTCGGGTTGATGTTCTGGCTCTTTGGCATATCTTTTTAATTGTCTTTTTGTCTTGCGGTCTTGCGGTCCTGCGGTTATGAATATTTTATTTTATCTGATGTTCTCCCATTCTCCCTCTCTCCCAGTCTTCCACTCTCAATACGAAAAGTGTTCTATCTGTTCTTTTATCTCTTTCAGGAATAATGTCGCTGGTCCGCCATCAATGGCACGGTGGTCGTAGGTAAGTGACAGCCCAATGTAAGGTATGAATCCAAAGACCCCGTTTCCAAGGCTGGCCGGACGGTTTATTATTGTACAGACTCCCAGGATTGCAACCTGCGGGAGATTAATTACAGGAGTAAATATTTCAACACCATAATTACCAAGGTTTGAGACTGTAAATGATGCAGATGTGCTTTGTATCAGTTCCGGACTGATACTTCCCTTCTTGCAGGCATCAGCAACAGATTTTAATTCCCGTGACAGAGTGACGAGATCCATGTCAGTTGCATTTTTTACTGCAGGGACCATTAGTCCGCGTGGTGTATCGACAGCAATTCCCAGGTGGACATTGCTGAATGTCTTGATACGATCATCAAGAAAATGGCTGTTCGCCTCCGGAAATTTTTCCAGGGCTCTGATTACGCACCAGCAGATCATATCATTGAGTGTGATATCCTGCTGTTTCCTGTCGGTTGTCAGGAGATTCTTGATTTTCTGACGGGCTTCAAGCAGCCTTCTTACATCGGCACTCATATGATGGGTCAGCTGGGCAGAATTCTGAAGGGAGGCATGCATTGCCCTGGCTATAAGTTTCCTTACATTGCTTAAAGGCTGCTCTGAAAACTCAGCTCCTGTCTTACTGACAGGTTTACCGATGGCAGCAGCCCCTGAAAGTACCTTCTCTATATCAGAGGCAAGTACCCTGCCATGCGGACCTGATCCTTTAATCTGGCTGTAGCTGATGCCTTTTTCATGTGCTATCTTTTTAGCTCTCGGTGATATCCGCACCTTTCTTCCTGATCCTGAATCTATTGATGGTTCCGATACAATATCTGTAACCTTTTTTACCTCTGCATCCTTTACAGCCTCTACAGCCTCTACATCCTTTACAGCCTTTACAGCCTCTATAGCCTCTCCAGCCTTACCAAACGATGAGATATCCTCGCCTTTTATTCCTATTACCGCTACGTTTACCAGTACCGGAACCTCAGCTCCCTCCTCATAAAATCTGTCAAGAAGAATTCCGTCAGCCGGTGATTCAAGGTCAAAGGCGGCTTTATCGGTTTCGTATGAAAATAGTATTTCACCTGCCGAAATAGTATCTCCCATGTTTTTAAACCATTTTGTAATTATGCAGGTTTCAACCGATTGTCCCTGTCTGGGCATTATTACTGCAGTTGCCATGGAAACTTGTTATTATAAGTAAGTTAAATAATTTCAACAGATTACAGATATATCTAATAATCAATCACTACAAAAATAATTTATTTAACTTGTATTTACAAGTAAAAAGAATTATATTTACAAAAAAATATGGTTTGATGGTAATTCCCAGGACAATACCACAGTACAGAAAGCTTTACGAAGTATTACGTAAGCATATACTGGAGGGGATTTACAGGGAAGGTGATCTGCTGCCCTCCGAAAACGAACTGTGCCAGCTGTATGGAATGACCCGTCCAACAGTCAGGCAGGCTCTCAGCACCCTTGCAAATGATGGTTTCATCAGAAAACACCAGGGTAAGGGTAGTATAGTAAATAATCTGCCAAGGGATATCGGGATCCTTTCAGTCTCAGGTACCACATCCGCAGTAGGTGACCGTAACCTCAAAACATTAATCATAAGAAAACCTGTTCTTATTCCCTGGCCTGAGAGATTTATGTTTCCTTTATCCGAACTGGAGAATGAATCGGGTTGCATTTATATGGAACGATTAAGGCTTCTTGATGATGTTCCAATATTTTATGATATCAGCTACATCGGCAACATAAACCTGCCCAGAATAACTGCCCGTCAGTTTGAGAACAGGTCTTTATTTCAGATACTGAGGGATCATTACCGTGTTGAAATAAAGGGAGGAGAGCAGAGGTTAAAGGCAATTCCTGCATCATCAGATATCAGCAGATTTCTGAAACTGAAGAAAAACCAGCCTGTCCTTCATCTTGAAAGAAAGATGGAAACAAACATTCCCGGACTCTTTGTGTATTCTTCAATTTTCTGCAATACAGAGAAATACTCAATATTCGGAAGATTCTAAAAAATAATTATTTTTATGGTTCCTGATTTTGGAATGAATATTAATAATTAAATAAACCCTTACTGATTATGAAAGAACATAAAAAACAATGGTCACGCCGCCAGTTTATTAACCTTACAATTGGCAGTGCAGCAGGTCTTGCAGTCATTCCGCATCTGACATCCTGCAAAACAGCTCCTGTGGATACTGATTTAAAACTGGGATTTATCGGGCTTGGCAGACAGGCGATGTTCCTGCTGAATGGATTTATGCAGGTTCCGGGTGTTAAGGCAGTTGCCGGATGTGATGTCTATGGCATCAAGCGTAAGCGCTTTGAAAAAAGAGTTACCGAGTTCTATGCAAAAGCAGGGAAAGAGGTAAAGGTTGAAACTTTTGAGAAATATCAGGATCTGCTTGCAAGGACCGATATTAATGCTGTGGTTATTGCAGTGCCTGATCATTCACATGCAATTATTGCTATTGCTGCCTGTAAGGCTGGTAAAGATGTCTACCTCGAGAAACCTATGACTTTCACGATTTTTGAAGGTCAGCAGCTTAAAAAAGTTGTGCGTGAAAACAACAGGATTCTGGGCATAGGCAGTCAGCAGCGTTCAAGCCCTGAATTCCAGCATGCAGTTAAACTTGTTCAGGAAGGAGCGATAGGTAAAATAACAAAGGTAAATGCTTATGTTGGTGCACCTCCGAAACCTTATGATCTTCCCGAAGAACCACTGCCTGCAGATCTTAACTGGGATCTTTGGCTTGGCTCACTTCCCATGCCGATACATTTCAATAATGAGCTGAATCCTCCGATTTCCCTCGATCCTCCTGTTGATGAAAAGATATGGGGAGGCTGGAGATGGTACAAGGAGATGGGCGGTGGTTTTACAACCGACTGGGGAGCTCATATGTTCGACATTGCACAGTGGGGACTTGGTATGGATAAAAGTGGTCCGGTTGAGATATCACCTGTTGGGGACGGGACAGAATTTATTTCCTGGAAATATGCAAATGGTGTTGTTATGGCATCCGAACCTTTTGATGAGAAACTTACAAAAGGTGTCAAATTTATCGGAGAAACCGGATGGATAGAGGTATCGAGAGGATATTTCAATGCATCTGATCCCAAATTCAATCCACCTGCATCTGCAACTGCAAATGACGGTCCCTATGAAACAAGAATACCTCACCAGGTAAACTTCATTGAGGCTGTAAAATCACGTAAGGATCCTGTTGTTCCGGTTGAGATCGGACACAGCAGTTGTACTGTTTGTACCCTTGGTAATATTGCCTGCGAGCTTAAGAGAACAATCAAATGGAATCCCGAAACTGAAACCTTTGTGGATGATGCTGACGGAGCTGCAACAAAACTTCTGCATTACCAGTACAGGGCAGGTTATAATCTGATGTAAAATTTATTGATTTTAAGTATTATAAAGAGGGTATCTCAAAAGACCCATTTTACCCCCAAACCCCCCAAGGGGGGCTTTCAAATCCACTGATTTTCAATAAGTCCCCCCTGGGGGATTTAGGGGTGGATATAGAAAAAGGGGCTTATGAGACTCCCTCTTTCCTTTTTAACTGACTTCCACTGAGTTTTCACGAAATTGAACTGTTTTAAATTTTTGTACATTTGACACTCTCAGTGTTTTTTTACAGTGAAACTCTGTATTACTCCGTGTAACTCAGTGGTAAATATTATTTTATGAATAGACAATTCTCCTTTTTCAGTTTTATTTCTGGCAGAGTCCTATGTCTGATTATTTCATCTTTTATAATCATCTCCTGCTCGGACCGAAAAACCAAGCTCTTAACAATTTCAGCACCTGCTGAAAACCAGTATACCTCAATCAACAAAGAAGGTGTAACGGTAATTCCGAACGGTCGCCTTCTTACACCTGCAGGGAAAAGCATCACAGTTGCACCACACCCTTTTGGTCTGGCATTGAGCAATAACGGAGAAACAGCTGTAACTGCCAATTCGGGAACAAATCCTTTGTCTGTTACAATAATCAGAAATATTCTGAAATCACCCGAAATAATACAGGTGCCGCCGGGTGTTAATACCGATAAGGGAGTTCTTGAATCGGTATTCATGGGACTTGCCATATCCCCTGAAAACGATAAGGTTTTTGTTTCAGGAGGACAAACCAACAGGATATATGTTTTTGACCTTAAGACAGGGGAGAAGAAAGATTCTGTTGATTGTTCCGTTTCAGAAGACAGCGTTGTTTGTAAGAATGGATATATCGGCGACATGACTATCAACTCCGACGGCAGCCTTTTGTATGCAGTCGATCAGATAAATTTCAGACTGCTTATTGTCGATACAAAAAAACTCATAGTGGTCAGATCTGTACCGGTTGGAAGGTATCCTTTCGGAGTAGTTCTGACACCCGATGAGAAAAAAGTCTATGTTGCAAATGTGGGTATGTTCCAGTACAGCAAAATCGGCAATATTGAAGATAAGAATGATGTCAACGGAGCTCTGGATTTTCCAGCATTTGCATACGGATCGGAAGAAATGATAAATGGAATCAGCACAGATTCACTTGTTGTTCCTGGTCTTGGTGATCCTAACAGTGAACTCTCTTTCTCCGTATGGGCAGTATCTGTTGCAGATCCTGATAACCCTGAGGTAGTTGCAAAGATTAAAACCGGAAATCTTGTGGGGCAAATGATTGAGGGTATACCTGCGGTAGGAGGATCAAGTCCAAACTCACTCGCCTCAACTGACAAATATGTTTTTGTCAGCAATGGCAATAATGATAACATAACCGTAATTGATATTGAAAACGATACAATAGTTAAGGAGATATTCATCAAACCGCACGAAGCAGTAAAACATTTCAGGGGAGTGATCCCGTTTGGCCTGGCGGTTGATCCTGATTTTAACAGACTTTATGTTGCTGAATCAGGTATAAACGCTGTTGGTGTAATTGATATTCAATCGCTTGAGGTAGAGGGTCATATTCCTGTGGGTTGGTTTCCCTCAAAACTGAAAGTGACACCTGACGGGAAATATATTATTGTTACAAATGCAAAAGGTTATGGAAGCGGTCCTAATGGTGGCATTGATATACCTGTCGGACCCGAGGGTACCTATATTGGTAATCTGATGAAAGGTACCGTTTCTGTAATTAGTGTTCCGGATAAGAGCAAGCTGAAAAAAATGACCCTCAGTGTTATAAGGAATAACTTCAAAATTGAGGATGCTCAGATGTCAGCATACAGCAGAAAAGATAATCCGATACCATTATTCGGAGGACAAAAGGATTCACCTATAAAGCATATCGTATTTATTGCCAAGGAGAACAGAACCTATGATGAGGTTTTCGGACAGGTTGAGAAGGGGAATGGGGATTCATCGCTTGCCAGGTACGGATACAGGGCCTCATTTTCCAATAAAAGAGGCACTAATGAGATTCAGAATGCAACAATAATGGCAAACCATCTCAAGCTTGCATCAGAATATGCTATTTCAGATAATTTTTATGTTGATTCCGATGTATCAGCCGATGGCCACAGATGGCTTGTAAATACTTATCCCAATGAATGGGTTGAGACAGCAACTGCTGCCAGCTACGGAGGAAACCGGAGTTATGATCCGGCTTCAAAAGCCCCCGGAACTCTCTCAATGACAGGATCTGCAGGAGCCATTTATCCTGAGGACTACAACGAGGCAGGATCAATGTGGGAACATCTTGAGAGAAATGATGTTGATTTTTTCAATTTTGGTTTCAGTGTTATGTTTGAGCCCGGATTTTATGACGATTCATACAAGTATACCGGAATTAAGCATTTTGCAAATTTCCCGCTACCTGCTGCCCTTTTCGAAAATACCTCAAAACAGTATCCGACTTACAATATGTCAATTACTGATCAGTTCAGGGTAAGTCAGTTCATAAAAGAATACAATGAGCGGTGGGGAGATGGTAAGGTGCCTTTACCATCGGTGTTAACAGTAATAATTCCTAATGACCATGGGGCAGAGGAGAGGCCTGGCTATGGATATCCGTTCAGGGAGAGTTATATGGTTGATAACGATTTTGCTGTAGGACGGATAGTTGAATTTCTTTCACGTACACCGTACTGGAAAAACATGGCAATAATTATAACTGAGGATGACGCGCAGAACGGAGTTGATCATATTGATGCTCACCGGAGTATACTAATGGTAGTTTCCCCTTATGCCAGGAAGAATTATGTCAGCAGTGTGCATTATAGTTTCGGGTCGATATTCAAGACATTCTGGAATATACTCGGATTGCCTTATCTGAATCAGTATGATGCGGGAGCTACTGATCTTTCGGATATGTTTACCGGGGAACCTGATTATAAGCCATATACTGCCATCCCTCCTGATTTCAGAATTTTTGATGCTGAAAAAGCTCTTGATCCGCTCGATGAGGATTTTGACTGGAGTACTCTTCAGGAGTCACCTATACTTGATAATCCTGAAGATATGGTTGTGGATCAGAAGGAGAAGCCTGAATACAGGATGGAAGATCAGAAGAAACGCAAATAAAAAGAAAGGGGCCGTCTCAATTATGATATGAGACGGCCCCAAACCTATTGATTGGAGTAAGATTATTCTACTTTCCTGACCTTTATAGCTACCGGTCCTTTTTCTCTCTGTTCAATTTCAAATTCAACAGTCTGACCTGCCTCAAGTTCGGTATTCGGAACCTCTAAACCTGAACGGTGGATAAAGATATCCTTTGCATCTTCTGTCTGAAGGAATCCGTAACCCTTGACCCTGTCATACCATTTAACAGTACCTTTCATAGTTTTAGAATTTTTATTTCCTACCTGTAGTTATCTCTTCTTTCACCACCGCCTCTGCGATCGTTATTTCCACCTCTGAAATTGCTTTTTCTGTCAGCTCTTTCAATTGACTCGTTAACGATGATGTTCCTACCGCTAACTTCAGCTCCATTTAACTCTTCAATAGCTTTTTTTGCTTCAGCATCATTCGGCATCTCAACGAAACCAAATCCTTTACTTTTACCGGAATATTTGTCGATAATGATTTTGGCAGATGCTACCTCACCATACTCTTCAAATACTTCCCTTAATTCTTCTTCCTTCATTTTAAAATGAAGACTTCCTACATAAATGTTCATAATTCAAAAAAATTAAAGTATTTATAAAACAGCTCAAAGGTCATATTTTTTTTTGAGAACTCAAAACTTAATGCTCATAATTAATTGTACCTAAATTACTTTTTGATTTCTGCATATGTCAGAAAGTATCAAAAACCAGTCTTAAAATCCGGTACTTTACGACTTAAACAAAGAGTATTCAGAATTGTTCGCCTGCATTTCTTATAACCCTATTGG
>CALMJY010000203.1 GCA_937864815.1 uncultured Bacteroidota bacterium | reverse complement strand
GTGGTAACATCAACAGGAGGAGCCCGTGAATGCGGTTACTGGGGATCAAATAATTCCTATGAGGCACAGCTGAATGGAGTTGTCGGGATAGTTACTGACGGTAATGCAAGAGATACTGATGAAATAATTCTGCAGAAGAATCCTGTAGCATGCAGAAGCATCGGAAGGCCAATCATACCAGGCCGTGTCGAATTGATAGAGGTTGAAGTACCTGTATCATGCGGGGGTGTGATGGTGCGTCCCGGCGACATAGTCGGATGTGACTGGGACGGGGTGATTGTTGTACCCCTGGAGGTGGCAGAAGATGTCCTGTATTTTGCTGTGAAAATTGCCATTGATGACAAGAAAGCCAGAAGGAGACTGTATGAAAAGGCAGGAAGGAAACCTGATGAAACAGTTGACTTTGAAATAGTGGAACAGTATTACAAGGATATTCTCTGAAACTCAATAGCTGTAAAAACTGACCATCTTTAGCGGTTAAATGATGTCTGAAAATTCAGACAGGAAAATTGCCCTGATGCCATATTGTTTGCAGGATTTTTCTGTCAGCTGCAAGGCTGCTAAAAATGGATATGATTATCAGTGCAAAGGTTGTTCTGCAATATGTTATCAGAATCATGCAAGCTCAATTCTGGGAAAAAACAATATAGAACCATTTATCTGGATGGGAGGAAGCATAAAGGAACTGGCAAAGTCGACCTATAGCAAGGGCCAGAGCCTGGGGATACTTGGCATTGCCTGCATTCCTGAACTTGTCTGGGGTATCAGGAAATGCAACAGGTATAAAATTCCGGTTGTCGGAATACCTTTGAATGCAAACCGCTGTATCCGCTGGTTTGGTGAATTCTTTCCAAACTCAATAAATCTGGATGAACTGGAGAAACTTGTTTCATAAAACCAGATACTTTCATAATATGCAACATACTTTCTTATTCCGATAGCTGAAATGGAAATTTAGATTCCTTCCGGTAAAATATTCTGAGTAATGCAATGATTTAAGATGGAATAAATATCAGGTTAAGAAGCTTTTACTATTCCATTTCTTCCATAGGCTGCAATAAACAGATAAGGATCATTTTCCTTTGTTTTCTGACAGCTGCTGCTGCATCCGGTTAATAATATCCTTTACCTGCCGGTGAATTTCCGGTCCTGTTTCCGGACCTAAGGAATTAATCTCACCATAGGGAGCTTCTTTATCGCCATAGGTAAAAGGAGGTTTTTCATCCCAATGCGTTTTAGGCATGATATAGCCCACCTCATCATTGGCCAGACCGATAACAAAATTGATTTCGCCCTTCATCATTTGCCTGAAGGGTGGCACTTCAACAGGGTCAATCGCAAAGTCACTTCCATCAGGTGTTTCAATTCCTCCATTTACAATCTCAGGATTGATCTCCCCGGGTATTGTAAGAAACCAGACTGGTCCGATTGTAAGCAGATTAACCTCGCTTTTTACAAATCCCAGTCGTTTGAATCCCCTGTCGAAAACCCCCGCTATAGCACCCAGTTTAAACAGAATGTTGTCAAGCCTGAAATAGAAAGTTTTTGCAATCAGGTTCATATCCGGATGATCAACAGTTTTCCATCCATCAGATGCCATCCCTGACAATACCTGATCGGCAAGCCGGTAACCCTGGGCCCGCACTTTGTCAAAGCTATTATCATCTGCTGAAAATGTCCTGTCCAGCCATTTGTCATGCGTCTGGCTGCTCATGCCGCTCATCAGTCCTCCAATGGCTCCGTTGAAAACAACAACTGTTCCTCCGGCACCTTCACGCTTTAATTGATCATAATATAATACTCCTTGTTCAATACCTTCCCGCAGGTAATGAAAAATATCTGAAGTGATCAGCAGGTTTGTGCTGCCGGCGGTTTCAGGATGAATTCCGATATTCAGCAATATGCCCATAAGTTTTTCATCTTCGGCACATTTGACACGGATTATTCTGATACCTTCATCAAAAACCCTGGGCATTCTGAAATCATCAATCAGATCTTTTTCAATGCTGTCAATTTGTGTAAATTCAATTTTTGCATTAGTTCTGTTCTCATAAGCTCTGCAAACGGCATCAGCAGCCTTTTGCTGCACCATTATCCGGTAATCCTGGCTGACACCGGATTTATATTCTGATTCGCCCCATAATCCCTGTAAATCAGGAGCTTCGTGAGAATGGGTAGATGATAGTATGACATGGCCAATCTCCGGATTCCTCCGGGCCACCAGTTTTCTGACAGCAATTACATCATCGTGAAAAAAACCTATTGCATCAATTACTACCAGCCCTATTACCGAAGCACTGTCGTCTAACACTATTGCTCTTGCCCACAGGCTGTCGTGAACACCATTGGCAGCCCTTCTGTTACTGAAGCCGGCCATCCAGAATGCATCAAACCTGCCATTATTGTTCCCGTCTGTAAAAGTGTCACCTTTATCAGGTTCATACATATAGTTATTGTCTGCATCTTTCCAATTATCAGTCAATAAAGGGGTGATATTCTCCCTGGCAAAACCTGCCTTAATCTTCCCCCTGGCAACATTCTGCCCGGGAAGAATCAGGTTCAGAATATAGTCTTTATTCCTTTCCCTTGTTTTGATTATTATATAAATCCCTGCCAGCCCTGAGATTAAGAGAAGAATGACTATTGTCAATTTAAGATATTTCTTCATGTACTTCTGAATTTTATTTACAAAGCAACATATCAGAGCTTAATGAAAATCTTTCTTTTATATAATAAATAAGCCGGAATAAGATTGATTCCCACATATATCAGACCATAAGCCATACTTACGATCTTAGGATTGACACCAGCACCGGTGAAAAGTAGGAAGAAATGATCGTTTAATCCCGATCCGCCGATTGGCAATCCATAGAAAATTATTGCCAGAACATCTGCAAGTACATAGATAGCGATTGCATTTGATCCGTAAATAATGCCAAAATCGGCAGCTTTCCTGTATTGCAGAATGTCAATAAGGTATATGCTTCCGGCAAGTATCATGGATGCCAGACCTGAGGTAACAAGGACGAAAGAACTTGTCCAGAGGTTTTCATTCAGGGGGAATACCCAACTCCAGATTATCCCGGCAGTAGTGGTTATCAGCCCTATTGTAAACAGTGACATTACCTTGTGTTCACGGGACTGCTTATTCAGAAGAAGTTTTCCTGCAAGCATCCCTGTGATCCCAGTGACAATCGAAGGGAAAGTGCTAAGTATTCCTTCCGGATCCCATGTTGTCTGCCACATTTTACCGGGAAGCAGCTGCTGATCAATCCATGCAGCCAGATTAATCCCCGGTTCAAGCATCACCTTGTCATATCCGGGAGTGGGTATAAGAGTCATTGCAAGCCAGTACAGTATAAGCAATGCTGCTCCGGTAACGGACTGGACTTTCCATCCAGTATGGAGAAATAACAATCCGCACACCAGAAAAACTATTGCTATACGATGCAATGTACCGGTCCAGCGGATCTCCTCCCAGCTGAAATTACCGATAATTCCCAGGATATTGAGGAACATTCCGACTCCGAATATTTTCAATGACCTGACAAACAGTTTTTTATGCATGTCATTTGACTTGAGTCCTGAAGCGGACAACTTTGTATATGCAAGTGCTATTGAAACTCCTACTATAAAAAGAAAGAAGGGAGCGATCAGATCAGTGAATGTAAGTCCATTCCATTCAGAATGAAGCAGTGGGAAAAATACATTATCCCAGTTTCCGGGGAAATTTACAAGTATCATGGAGGCAATTGTAAAACCCCTGAAAGCATCAAGCGATAAAAGTCGTTCCTTTTCCATAAAGCTATTTAATATTTGTCTTTTACTCAGTCAGATTAAATGAAAAAATTCATCTTCACACAGTTTTTTCAGATTTTTATATATACAGTAGAGCCTGATATTTAAGCCATTACAGATAAATGCATGTCAATTCCAAAGTTAATAAATTAGCAAAAGCAACCACTATTTATGTACAACATAGTCATAAATTTTTTCCTTTTCGGTTTTTATAAGATGCTTACAACTTTTTATCCTTATTGAATAACAAGAACAATTTCCCTGATCTGTTAAATATGTATTCTAATATTACTTTTTATTCGGTCAGTAATAATTTTAGTTCATGATGCAAGTAAAAATCAATGCTGAACAAAAAAACTTTTATGAAAAGGAGTGAGATTGAATCATTTCGAAACTGAACTTTCCGGTATATAATCAGTTTTATGAACATTGCCCTCTTTATCAATCGTATATCCATCAGGACTATTGTTCTTCCATGTCAGCTGAGGCAGCATTTTTAAAAGATACTCACGGTGTTCATCTATATCAGCTTTATTTTTCTTTTTATAGGCGATATTATGCCACTCGGAAGGATCGGTATCGTGATCATATAATTCCTCAAAGTTGATCTCCGGGTAATAGATATAACGGTAGCGCATACTTCTTACTGCATGACCTGTAACCGGGCTTTTAGTCCATGAAAACTGATAACTGGTAATTACCGGTGAAGTTTTAGTCGCTGGATTTTTGATTTGTGGCACAAGACTATGCCCATCGAGGTGAGCAGGCTGATCAAATCCGGCCAGGTCGACCAGGGTCGGATAAAGATCCATGAGACTGACGGGCTGATTGCATTTTGAACCGGTCTGATTCAGCCAGGGAACTGAAATTATCAGGGGTACGCGGGTAGATATTTCCCAGAGGGTGAATTTCTCAATATTCTCTTTCTCTCCCATATGCATTCCGTGATCGGACCATAGAACGACAATTGTGTTATCTGCATACTGAGAATTTTTAATCCCCTCAAGCAGCCGGCCTACCATTGCATCGGCAAAGCTCATTGAAGCAGCATATGCCTGAATAACTTTCTCCCATTGATTATTATCAACCACCCACTTTTGGATCCATCGCCGTCCATGATCAAAGGCATCTTCAAGATCGTTTTTCCTGCACTCCGGAAGTACAATGTCCTCAAGCGGATACATATCGAAATATTTCTGTGGTACCTCCCACGGATCATGTGGCTTCCAGACTCCAACAGCCATGAAGAATGGCTTTTCATGCTTTTGGGTTAGCTGATATCTGGCCCAGTCCACCACATGATAGTCTGCCATTTTCTCATCAGGTTCAGGTATCGGCCCCCAGGTCCACCAACCGTCAGCACCGCCCGGACGGCCTTCATTATCCACATCAAAAGGATAAATGACCTCTTTTGGAGCTCTTATCTGATAAGGGTGCGAGATGTATTTACTGGGATAATAGAAGTCCCAGTTTTCCGGCTCAACCTGACTGGTTGGGGTCCAGGGCGGTGCCTGGCTATGGTAGATCTTACCTGCGCCAAGCGTTTTATAACCTCTGTTTTTAAAAAACTGTTCCAGAGTCTCAACATTCTTCAATGCTTCAAACTCCCTCCACTTCGGTCCATCGCCCCAGTGAACATTTGCAGTCCCTGAACGGGCATGGTGTACTCCTGTGAGTATGGCTGCCCTTGCCGGCGCGCTGACCGGTGATGGGGTATGAGCATTTGTAAATACTACCGATGAAGCGGCCAGACGATCTATATTAGGCGTATGTATCTTCATCCCGGCATGGCCACCCAGAAACCCAACCCATTCATTCATATCATCAACTGCAATAAAGAGGATATTGGGCTTATCATTAATACTATTCTTTTGTCCATTCGCGTAATTGCAAATTAACAGGCTGAGCACTGCCGGAACAAATTCTTTTTGTTTAAGAATGTTTCTCATTGTATATCATATTATCATACTATACATCTACAATACCTGCTATTTTCGTCTGCGTTTTCCGGCGACCTCAGAGTTTGTTTCATTCAGAACAAAAAGCTGTCTGGTCGTCACTTCTTTTGCAATATAAGTTTTACCGTTACATGGCATTTTCACCTCTATATCCACCTTATCGTAACCTGGAGTTCCGAAATGGGCTTCAGCTGTAGTTCCGGAACTGTAGCCGTTTGCAATACTGATAGATTTTATCCCCAGAAGTGCTCCTTTTTTCATTGACTGTCCCGGCTTAAAAATTCTGATTGTAGCTCCAATACCATTGCGATTTTTCTCCGAAGGAATGTTTATACCAATGGCTATATAATCAGTGGCACCTTCAGTAACATTCTTAAGCAGTGGCGAAGTTATATATGCATACCATTGAGCACCGAAAAAATCAAGTCTGCCATCCCTGTCAAAATCTGCAGTCGGGCCGGCAGGCCAGTAGTCGAGGCCTCCTGAAGGTGCGTTTGAACCTGAAGGGCCTGTAAAGAATGGCAATCCGTCAGGTCCAGGTCCTGTGTTTGTATAGATAAAGTGCTCCCTGGTGGCAACAAGAATATCCATATCTCCATCATTATCAAAATCTTCGATTGCAACATGTGGTTCTTTCTGATCAACAGCCTTGATACCCACCTTGTTACTCACCTCCTCAAATTCAGGATCACCTGCTGAATTAATACCTTTGTTAATAAATACCCTGATTTTATGTTCAAAGGTTTTTGTATTCTGGAAATGGTCGCCCATAACCATATCCAGCAAACCATCTCCATTCAGATCACCCAATTCGGCACCACATGTCCAGTTCTCATTTCCGCTTCTTGCATTCCCGGTATATCTGGGATCAAAAAAATCATATTCAAGTTTACGGAATGAGCCATTCCTGTTATTAATATACATTACTGAAGTCTGAGCGAAAAAAATGTCAGGCCAGGTATCCCCGTTTATATCACCAACAAAACCCCCAAGACCATTAAAATTCTCCGGAAGTCCTGCTTCAGTTGTAACATCCTTAAATATCATATTCCCCATATTTCTCATAAGGTGGGATTTACCTACTGACCATTGCCAGACATCATCATCCTGCATCAGTAAATCGATCATTCCGTCACCGTCGTAATCAAGTACAAAAGTATTTCGTACTGAGCAGGGAACAGAATCACTGTTAAATACCAGGTTACTCTTCGCTGAGACATCGATCATCCTGCCCCTTCCATCATTGCGAAAAAGATAATTAGGCCTGGTAAGAACGGGATTCTGGCTACTTCGTGTTGCTATATGGGATGAGATAAGATCCAGATATCCGTCATTATCGAAATCGGCAAAAACAGCTCCACTGCTCATGCCCTTAATTTCAGTGGGTGAATTGGTTACCTCAGTAAAACTCAAACCTTTGTTATTTATAAATAATTTATCAGGTTCAGGATAGGCTCCGTGTCCTCTGAACTCATAATCTTTTTCCTGATGATTTGCAAAGGTCCCGACAAAGAGATCAGGGAAACCGTCGTTATTGACATCCCCCCATGCGACTGAATGACCATTCATTCCTTTAAGTCCCTCTTCGAGCCCCACAGCAGAGGTAACATCCTTAAATGTAACAGGTCCCTGTGCCATGCAACATAAACCGGAGTTTAAGACTGCAATAATTAAAAGAAGTATAAAGTTTTGCATATAAAAATTAAAATATTTGTGTTAAGCCCGGATAATAATCTATTCTAAATATATGAAAAAAGACATTAAAAATCATGACTCACCTGGCAACAGCATCAATGTGGATATATGGTTGCTTTTTCAAGAATTAATGCATCAGGCATTTGTAGATATTTTCGTTTTTCAGCTGAAAATTTATGCTCATCTTTAACAGTATGCTTATATTTAAACATATAATCGGATATGTCATTTGAATAAAATGGAAATTAAAAAATCCTGTCATGAATTACAAACTTTTATTTATCCTCATTTTTACGGGCTTTTTCAGTCTGATTAATGGGCAGACCAAAAAGTCGTCTGATAATAATGATCTCTCAAAATTCAAAGCCGCCGGTTTTGTCCGCTACAGTGATTTCGGTGCAAAAGGCGATGGCAAAACAGATGATATGGAAGCCATCGCAGCCACACATGAATTCGCCAATCAGCACGGGCTTACCGTTAAAGTTGATGAAGGGGCAACTTACTATATCAGTGGAAAAAACCGCACGGCTGTATTAATGACCAATACCGATTTCGGGACGGCTTCCTTTATCATTGATGATACTAATGTGGAGAACCGGAACACAAATATTTTCCTTGTCAGTTCCGGGCTTAAACCGTTCAAACCTGAAGGGATCTCTTCACTTAAGAGAAACCAGGAGAAAATTGATATCTCACTTCCGGGTACATGCCTGGTTACTGTCACTGATTCAAATGTAAAAAGATATATCCGTTTTGGACTTAATCAGAATAACGGGTCTCCCCAGACTGATATCTTTATGGTTGACAAAGATGGTAAAGTTGATATGAACGCCCCTGTTATCTGGGATTTTGATCAGATAACAGACATCACAGCACTTCCTATTGATGACACAACACTGACAATCAGCGGTGGACGATTCACTAC
>CALMJY010000202.1 GCA_937864815.1 uncultured Bacteroidota bacterium | reverse complement strand
ACTGAATTATGTAACAATTTCAGGTTTTTTGAGTATAAAGAGTATGGGTCATAGTATATGTTAAAAAGGATCAGGATAGAATCTAAATTAACCAATCTCAGGATAGTAGAAAATACTGTTGATGAGATTACCGGAGAGTTAGGTATTTCATATAATAATTATGGAAAAATTCTAATAACTCTTCTTGAGGCTGTTAATAACGCTATCATACATGGAAATAAATCTTTAGAGGATAAATTTGTAGATATTACAATAGAATTTAAAAAGAAAAATCTAAAGATTAAAGTGAAGGATGAAGGTGAAGGTTTTTCGCCAGATGAAGTACCTGATCCAACAATTCCTGAAAATATCGAGGAGGTTAATGGACGGGGAGTTTTTATTATGTCACGTCTTGCAGATGAAATCAAGTACAACAAAAAGGGAAATACCGTTACTATGGTATTTAATAATGTAATCGCTTGAAAATCCATATATTTTACGAAGGAACAAAGTACAGGTTTCGGGGATGGAAGAAAGCTGTAGTTCTTATTGAGAAAATTATCCGGAGCGAAAAAAGAATTCCGGGTGAGATAAATTTCGTAATTACAACCGACGAAGTACTTATTCCAATAAATTCAGAATTTCTGAACCATAACTACAATACCGATGTTATAGCATTTGCGAGTAATTCGGGCAGGATAATAAATGGAGAAATTTATATTAGTAAAGATACTGTTAAAGAAAACGCCATTAACTATAATGTTAGTTTAGACTCAGAAATTCTGAGAGTAATGATACATGGAATACTGCATTTGACTGGTTATAGAGATAAGACAAACCGGGAAAAGGAAATTATGCATCAAATAGAGGATAAATGGCTGGCAAAACACTTTGATTAAGATAATGGAATTCAGATACGATATCGTTGTTGTAGGGGGTGGACATGCAGGTTGTGAAGCTGCTCATATTGCAGCTGTAATGGGAGCAAAGACCCTTCTGATTACAATGGACATGACAAAGCTTGCCCAAATGTCCTGTAATCCCGCAATGGGGGGGATAGCAAAGGGTCAGATAGTAAGGGAAATTGATGCTCTGGGAGGAATGAGTGGACTCGTGACTGATCGTACAATGATACAGTTTAGGATGTTAAACAGGTCTAAAGGACCTGCTATGTGGAGTCCAAGAGGACAATGCGACAGACAAAGATTTTCTGTAGAATGGCGGAAGGTGCTGGAGAATACAAATAATCTTCATATTTGGCAGGAGCAGGCAATTGGAATTATAGTAGAGGAAAATTCTGTTAAAGGTGTTGAAACGTCATTTGGAAACAAGTTTTATGCTAAGGCCGTTGTATTGACTAACGGGACTTTTCTAAATGGTCTTATGCATGTTGGTTTTAAAAATGTAAAAGGAGGGAGATCGGGTGATCAGGAATCTGTTGGTTTGAGTGAACAATTAAGGAATTTGGGGTTTTCTGTGGAAAGGATGAAAACCGGTACAAGTGCAAGGATTGATGGAAGAAGCATTGACTTTTCCGAAATGACAGAGCAGAAAGGTGATGAAGAGGGAAAAGGTTTTTCATATCTGAATGATTATACTTTAATTAAGGATCAAAGAAGTTGTTATATTACACATACAAGTTCGGATGTTCATGAGGAATTAAGAAAGGGATTGGAATTCAGCCCTCTGTTTACTGGTAAAATAAAAGGTAGAGGACCGAGGTATTGTCCAAGTATAGAAGACAAAATTGTAACCTTTGGAGACAAAGATTCACATCAGTTATTTATAGAGCCGGAAGGGATTGAAACTATAGAATACTACATAAATGGTTTTTCAAGCAGCCTTCCTCTTGATGTTCAGATAAAGGCCCTGAGAAAAGTTAAAGGTCTGGAAAATGTTGAAATATTCAGACCAGGATATGCAATTGAATATGACTTCTTCCAGCCTACACAATTAAGGGCAACACTTGAGACAAAAAGGATAGAAAACTTATATTTTGCGGGACAGATTAATGGAACTACAGGCTATGAGGAAGCTGGTGCTCAGGGAATAATTGCAGGTATAAACTCAGTTTTAAAAAGCAGAAATATTGATCCTTTTATCCTTGGCAGGGAAGAATCATATATTGGAGTATTAATAGATGATCTTGTTACAAAAGGAGTTGATGAACCCTATCGCATGTTTACTTCAAGAGCAGAATACAGAATTCTTCTGCGACAGGACAATGCGGATGAGAGATTAACAGGAAAGGCATTTGCATTAGGTACTGTTGACAAACTAAGAATTGAACGATTAAACACTAAAGTTAATATGGTTGATGAAATCGTTGCTTTTCTTACGAGACGTAGTGTAGATCCGGATGAAATAAATAGTTTTCTGGATATTGTAAATACTTCAAGAATTAGCCAGAAAACAAAGGGAATTAATATTGCTTCACGACCACAGGTTGATATTAGAGAGTTACTAAAGGTTATAAAGGGGTCCGATAATCTGCAGGCATACAAGTCTGAAAGATTTATGGAAATTTCGGAGTCAGCAGAGATTAAGATTAAATATGAAGGTTATATCCAAAGGGAAAAAGTAATAGCTGATAAAATTAAAAGACTCGAAAATTTGAAAATCCCTGAGGACACTAATTACAATGAGCTTGTTTCTATCTCTACAGAAGCAAGGCAAAAGCTTACAAGGATTAAGCCGTTGAATATAGGCCAGGCTGGTCGAATAAGCGGAGTTTCACCTTCTGACATTAATATTTTATTAATGTACCTAGGAAGATAGCGTGTTCCACGTGGAACAATTTTCTAAAATAATATTTTTAAAAATGAAAATTTATGGAAGGTTGGTAGATATCCACAAAAAGGATGTTTACAAAGCATGTATTACACTGGACGGTAAAAGAATAAAAAGTATAGAAAAGTGTGATCACACAGTGGAATCATATATTATGCCTGGGCTAATAGACTCTCATATTCATATAGAAAGTTCAATGATAACACCAGGTGTATTTGCCGGGGAAGCTGTAAAGCATGGTACTGTAGCTGTTGTTTCCGATCCTCATGAAATAGCAAATATTTGCGGAATTGAAGGGGTAAACTTTATGATTAATGATGGAAAATCAGTACCCCTGAAATTTTATTTTGGAGCACCATCCTGTGTACCTGCTACCAGCTTTGAAACTAACGGAGCAGTTATTAATAGCAGAATGATTAAGGATCTTCTTGATAAAGATGAAATTCATTATTTGTCGGAAATGATGAATTTCCCGGGAGTTATTTATGATGATCCTGAAGTTTTAGATAAGATAAATTCTGCTAAAGAAGCAGGTAAGCCTGTTGATGGACATGCTCCTGGCTTAAGTGGAGAGAATCTGGTAAAATATGTTAAGGCAGGCATTTCAACTGATCATGAATGCAGTACTATTGAAGAAGCCAGAGAAAAGATAGTTTTGGGTATGAAAGTTTTAATAAGAGAAGGAAGTGCAGCTAAAAATCTGAACAATCTGAAAGAACTATTGAATGAATATCCTGATATGGTTATGCTTTGCAGCGATGATCTGCATCCTGAAATGCTTATAGAAGGACACATTAATAAAATGATTGCTGATTTAATTAATGACGGATATAACATTTTCGATGTGTTAAGAAGTGCTACAATTAACCCTGTTAATCATTATAAATTAGACGTTGGTTTACTCAGAGAAGGTGATAATGCAGACTTTATTCTGGTTGAGGATTTTCAAAATATGAAGATAAAGGAAACCTGGATAAATGGTAACAAAGTATTTGGTCAGAACAGTGTATACTTTAAGCCTGACAGGACCTGGATAATTAATAATTTCAACTGCAGGCATATCTCAAAGGAAGAGATTTTGGTTAAAAATACAGGTGAAAAGTTTAGAGTAATCCAGGCTTATGAAGGTGAACTTTTAACAGATCAGATTATTGTTTCGTCGGGATTGGCAGAAATATTGGAATCAGATATAGAAAAGGATTATCTGAAAATTGTTGTTAAAGACAGGTATAAGGATTCTCAGCCACAAACAGGTTTCATAAAAGGGTTTACTCTTCTGCAGGGAGCAATGGCCAGTTCTGTTGCACATGACAGCCATAATATTATTTGTGTCGGAACTAATGATGATGATATTGTAACAGCCATAAATTCAATTGTGGACATGAAGGGGGGCCTTGCGGTATCTTCCGGTGGGAGCCTTAAATGTCTGCAGTTAAATATTGGTGGAATTCTCACCTCAGATTCATGTTCTGATACTGCAGCACGGTACAATGAACTAAATGAATTGGTCAGAAGTTATGGCTGCACAATGTCTTCTCCATTTATGACCCTGGCTTTTATGGCTTTACTTGTTATACCTGAACTGAAAATCAGTGACAAGGGTCTGTTTGATGTGAATAAATTTGC
>CALMJY010000201.1 GCA_937864815.1 uncultured Bacteroidota bacterium | reverse complement strand
GGTAAGGTTTAATATCCTGCTGATCAGCCGTTGAGCGGAAAGGTTCACCTTTAAAATATTCGGATTTCAGTGGATAATGAAGGTCAATACTCCAGGTGGTAGTGAAAGATGCATCCGGGTAACTTACCTGGTTTATAATATCCTGCTCCTTAAGTACTATATCCCCGATAAGTCTCCGGGATTCACGTTTTCCACCAATATAGGCAACCCATGCAAGTTTGTAATTATCATAAATGCTTTTATTCTTACTCTTGTTTTTAATAAAATCCCAGTTGCCGAATGTTACCCTTAGTGCATAATCCCTGATAAATTCTATCTCATCAACCTGGTTCCTGCTAAGACCAGTTTCCCAGTCCCAGTCGCCTCTTATTTGCTTATGAGCGGTTTTTTCATCGAACTGCACAGCCCATGGACAATCAGGGAATGGAGATACCTCTTTAACTTCCTCTGCATACCACTGTACTGAGGTTCCCATCACAAGATAATCGGGAGTTTCAGGAGCACTTCGTTCGCCAGTCTCACTTCTTCCCTCACGTCCATCCCTGAATTCGGCTCCGGCAAGATATCCGAGGTTGGCATCACCAGTACAATCTGCAAAAAGTTTACCTCTGAATTTTGTTTCCCTTCCGGTGATAATGTTCTTGCCGTAAACTGCCACAATGCGATTATTCTCTTTATCGATAGCGAAGACATGAGTGTTGAGAAATAGTCTGATATTTGGCTCTCCTTCAATGACTTTTCTCTTTTTTTCATCACCATAATTTGATGCAGGTCCGGCATTATGAATCTTTTTTTCAGGGTTTCCGGCAATTGTTTCAAGGATGCTTTTACTGCGGGGGGATTCGGGATCCAGGTTTGCTTCATAGAGTGTCCAGTGTCCGACTGAGCCGATTTCATCCACAGTTCTGCCGAGGTTCTTATATGGTTCTTTATAAATAAGTCCTGATAATCCTACGCGTACCTCAGAGGAGTTATTTCCGCCTAATACAGGTCTGTTCTGTATCAGGGCCACCTTGCAGCCCAGTCTGGCTGCTGTCAGTGCAGCAGAACATCCGGCCATTCCACCACCTACAACCACAAGATCGAAAGTTCCTGCATCTTCTGTCTCAGTGTCCTTTAATGTGAGCTTGCGTCTGAGTTTATTCAATTGTTCATTTTCGGCAGGAGGGACGAATTCAGCATTTAAAGTAAGGATAATAGCATCACATCTGCCGTCAAATCCGGTAAGATCATTAATAGAGAGAACAGAGTTCCCTTTTTTTAGTTTGACAGTACCACCTGATTGCCAGCACCATTTGGTACCTTCTGTACCGAATACGGTGTTTAGTGTTTTCCCGTCAAATAATAGCCGGAATTTTCCGGGTGCACCCTCAACTCCCCATGGTGCCACCCAGTCATAAGTCCTTACCCATACAAAATAATCGCCGTTCGATGGTATGGTTAATGTGGTTGAAGCATCTTCAACCGGAACACCCAATCCATGTGCCAGAATATAAGGTGATCCCATAAAATCGATTGATTGCTGGTCAATAACCCAACCTCCATGATCATTAAAACTTTCAGCTTCGAGAAAAATCATAATATCCTTCTTGCCGCTGGAGGTCGAAATCAGGGAGGCTAAAAGTATAAGTACAGCATTGAATAATCTTTTCATAATTCTAATTTTTTACCCCTATCCCGATCGCAATCGGGACCCCCAAGGGAGACTTAAAGTATTAATGAGAAGGAAGCCCCCCCTGGGGGGATGGGGGGTGAATCTGTCAAAACAAAAATTTTCTCAAAGAGGAACCGCATTTTTCTGAATATATTTATCAAGGCTGGAGGGAGCAGGACCAATATAATGAAAGCATTCAGCCCATTCAAGGCCATATTTCGCACCATTGATCCTGTCAGGTTCCAGAACAAACTCCTTAATATAGTTATAGCTTGCTGTTTTATCGTCATTACCCAGGATTGGCAGTTTCTTCCCTTCAGCAGCCAGTTTTTTCCTGAGACGTGCTCCTGTTTCACCACCCGGCCCCTGGGTTTTGCATACATAATTGCTTTCAATCTTGATATCGACGAACCTGCTGATATCAACAACCCTGTTTACAATCTGCGGACCTCTGGCGTGATAGTACATCTCTGTAACGGTATGTGGTTTAACAACTTCCAGTTGTTCCGGATAATCAGTACTCATTCCAGCCATCCACCTGGCAGCTTCAACAGCCCTGGCTGTTACATAATGATCAGGATTCTCCTCATAAAGTCCCCAGGGGTCATATGATATCAGTGTATCCACCTGCAGGAGTCTGAAAAGAAATATGAGTCTCCCTTTTATTTCCTGTATATTATATTCGTCCATACGATGGTTGGCATAGTTGAGATCAAATGTCTTTTTCAAACCCAGTACCCTTGCTACTTCGGCATTATCCCTTTCATTATTAAGAAATCTTTCACCAGTGGTAACCCCGGCACCTGCAGCTTCATCATTTGATGTTCTTATAAGGTATCCTGTATAACCTTCATGTATGAGCTTGGCCACAGTGCCTGCAGCAAAAATCGGAATATCATCGCAATGAGGCTGAATCACCGCGAGCACTTTACCTTTATGAGGTTTATCATCCCGTGTTTTTTCTATAATAACCTCCTCCTGTGAAAGGGAGGGATGCCCTGCTTTTTGTGTGGTAAGTCCCAATGATGCATAGGAAGCAGGGATCATGGCCCCCAGAGTGAGATTATTCGCAATAAAGTTTCTCCTTTTCATATAGTAAGTTTTTGATGTTTTGCGCTTTTAGTTTCAGTCTGGTACTATTTCAATTATAACAATTTCCCGTAGTTTAAGTGTATAATTGACACTTATTTTTCCGTCACTGAAGGCTGATATTTTACTACGGTTCACATTATCAATGATATAGATGCTTCCGGAGAGAGGTAGGTTGTAATCAGCAGAGCTGAAATTCAGGTCAATATTTTGTGTTTTATCACTGATGCTTGCCAATGCTATCCCCAGGTTACCTCCGGATTCCCAGGTGCCATGATAAATCAGCGGGTAGGTTCCTTTGAATGTTGTAACGCTTTCGCCCATTTTACCGGCATAAATCGATAGTCGTGAGATATCTGTTTCCTCTGATGGTATTTCGAAATAGGGTGTTCTCATGAATTTCCCCCTCAATAAATACTTCAGGCCGTTGTATCTTGCTGAAGCCAGATCAGTAATAAATTTGATTTCCTCTTTTCTTTCTGTTCTCAGAAATGACTGGTAGTTAGAAATTGTGGGCTGGAGTCCCCATACAAATGACCTTGCCTGTTCCATCATGAATTGTTTGCTGAATGCCCTGTCAAGCATTTTAAGCGGCTCCTGGGGAGCATATTTTGCCGGCCAGAGCTCATCATATGGTGGAACAAGCAGTGAGGAGTAGTTACCATAAGTTACCGAATACTGATGGTATACAGCCTGGAAGAACGGGATTGTCTCCC
>CALMJY010000200.1 GCA_937864815.1 uncultured Bacteroidota bacterium | reverse complement strand
CAATAGTCATTCAATAGTCATTCAATAGTCATTCAATAGTCATTCAATAGTCATTCAATAGTCATTAAGTTGTATGCTATGAATGACGGCGCAGCCGAATGACGCGAAGCAAATGACAATAAATGACAAAAAAACCCCTTCCGCCAGATGGCGGAAGGGGCTCATTATCAGAGTTTAATTAATTAAAAATTAAAATTCCAGAATGCACCGGCGTTGATAATCAATGCACTGTTTTTATACCCGAGGCCATTCTGAACATTGCTGATGTTCATAACGCCCAGTTTATACCGTAAATCGCCGAAAAGGGTTATTTTATCGCCCAGGTTCATATTGAATCCGCCTCCGAATATTGGAGCAAAATCATAATACTTAACCTGTTCGGTGATCCCATCGACATATTCCCGGTACATAGTTCCGGCTACAGGGTCCTCAGTGGCCCTGGTAATTGTTGTGTATCCCTGTATATTTATTCCCCAGTTGACACCCACGTATCCGTACGGACTAAGAGTCCGGCCGCCAAAAGTATACTTGGCGATTACCGGAACATCAATATAAAAAAGGTCCATGTCAACATGGTCAACATATGAGAATTCATCTGACTGAATAAGGGGATTTGATGCACTGTAAATGTACTCGTACTTGATATTGTTTGCAGAGTACTGGGCATAGACTCCTTCTGCCTGTATGGTTATCTTGGAGTCAATCCTGTATCCTGCAACCACACCGTACGAAAGGTTCAGGTAAGTTCTTTCGGCGAAGTCACTTTCAGCGGGATCAGTGGCTTCAAAATTTACCGTACCCGATCCGATTTTGGCTCCCGCATAGAACTTTCCCAGAACCACATCCTGTGCATAAACATTTCCCAGGGATACTACTATTAAAACTAACAGTAATACTTTCTTCATAATCTGGTAGATTAGTTAAGAGATCAGGCAGGCAAGGCTGCCTGATCTTATTATCTGTTAATTAAAAAATACCCTGTTCAGTTACAGTTTTCCTGCCTGTACCGAAATACATATCAATTATATAGCTTTTACCTGCAGTTGCACTGATATTATTAGTTGTCATGGTAAAGCCCATAAGCAATGGTTTGTTCCTTCCGGTATAGCCACTTCCCTGGTTGGTCATTATAACTCCGGTCACAGTACCGTTGTTAATCTGAGCAATACCAGCAGCATTGGCTCCTTTACCGGGGACAGATGGAGTGAATGTAATAGTCGGTGGAGTTTCATAGCCATAACCAGCAGTGAACTGGTAACCCGGCCATCCACCGCCAGGATTAGTGAAATCAACCCCAATAATTCTGCCATCAGCGCTAACATTGGCTCTGCCTTTTGCAGTCACAACTGATGAAACAACAACAATTCTGACATTTGGTGTGACATAGTATCCTGAACCTGCATTAGTTACATTAATTGCCGATACACGACCGTCGGTAACAACAGCAGTAGCTGCTGCTCCGGTACCGAAGCCATTTGCATCACCCTGACTGTCATTAAAGATCTCAACCTCAGGAACTACAGCATAACCTGAACCAGTGTTGTTAACCTGTATAAACGAAATTTTTCCGGACTCCGGATTAGGTTTTGCTGTTGCTGCAGCTGAAGAATTATAAGTTGTGATTGCAATTCCATACGAAGCATCGGTTCCATAATCATAACCCTGACCAGGATCTGTAATAGTAATACCAGTGATCTGACCGCCGCTTACAGTGGCTGTCATTTCTGCCTGCTTGACAGGAACAGTACCTCCTCCAAGGGTAAGGATTACATTCGGAGCAGCTGAATAGCCTACTCCGGGAGCACCCATAATTATACGCTTAAGGACACCATTTGTTCTTCCAATGGCTCCGGGAACTGCCTGAACACCTCCGGCAGCAGGAGCTCCGACTGTAACAGTTGCATCTCCAAATTCATATCCGCTACCCTGGGCGGTTACAACATAATTCTTAACACTATATGCGATTGTAGTAGTTGCAGTGGCTGCAGTACCCACTACTCCGTTGGAAGGAGTAATTGTAACTGCTGGTGCTGCAGTATATTCAGTACCTGCTGTTGCAACAGCTATACTTGCTATACCCATACTGAAATTAACCACAAGTGGTCCACCAGCTCCGGGAGGTACAATGAAGCTGCCAGATCCGGGTGCATTTTCAAACTCTACTGAAGCTGTGCTGTATCCATTACCGTTTGCAGTAACATTTACCCCTGTAACACGAAATTCTATGGTACAGTTAGCTGTTGCATTGGTTCCTCCTACCGGGGCTGCTGTTAATGTAACAGTTGGAGCAGTGGTATAGTTCTGTCCGCGGTTATTGATTGTAATGGCTGTTACAACACCTCCGGTAATTGTAGCTGTTGCTACAGCTCCGGTTCCACCACCGCCAGTAATGGTAACTGTAGGAGCAGTAAGATATCCCGCACCGCCGTTTACAATGTTGATAACTTCAAGGCGCCCTGCAGTACCAAGTGTTGTTGAGTCAGTTAGAGCGCCACTTCCATTACCGGCTATCCTGGTTCCAAGTTTCCTTCTGGTCCATTGAACGTAGGTTCCAGGAACGGTTACAGAATGCACAGGGTTATTGGCTGTCATAGTTACAGCGCCAGCGGTTGCCTGTGTTCCTAAGCTTGGCGCAATAGTTACTGTAGGAGTAGCAGTATAACCTGAGCCTGCACTGGTTACATTGATTGCACTGACATAACCAGTCATATTAGCAACTGCAGTTGCCCCTGTTCCGGTATTTGAATTGATTGTAACAGTTGGTGCAGCTGTATAACCTGATCCGGCAGTACCAAGCGCTATAGTTGCAATGGAATAACCCATTTTTGGTGTTGCAGTGGCAGCTTGCTGTATGTTTTCTACAAAAGTAACAGTAGGACTATCTCCAGGCTTATAACCTGATCCCGGACTGTCAATTGTAACCGATGTTACTTTGCCACCGGTTAAAACTGCAGTACCTTCTGCCTGTACAGAATTAATTACACTTCCTTTTGTAATTCTGACAAGAGGAGGCTGAGTATATCCCTCACCAGGAGCGGTAATATTAATTGAAACTATACCTGAACTTGTAAGAACAGCAGTAGCTGTTGCAGTAGTAGTTGGTTGTGCAGCAGGTGTCCCTGTCGGAGCAGAGAAAGTTACATAAGCTGACTGAACATCCATCATGTTCAGACCAAGGTTTGGGATAGGGGTATAACTTCCGCTAAAATCATAACCACCAAACAGTGTCCTTACAGTCTGTACTCCCCATACGGGAACACCAAACAGTGCAGGTAAAAGAATTTTCTGGTCAGCTGCAAACTGGTCAACTTCGAAATCAATAGGTAAACCCTGTGGCGTTGAAGGTACCTGCATTGTAAATAAGCCGTTTGCATCGGTTGTAGCTGATGATATAGTGCTATTGAATGCGATTTGCTTAATCTTACCATAGTAAGTCTTAAACTCTTGATGTGGTATGATACTATAATCCCAATAACTAATAAGGTCAGGTACGTAGATATATTTCGCCCAAAAATCGTAATCCTCAACATCTATGATCCCTTTGATTTTAACTCCTGCAGCAACTTCCGGTGCATCATTTGTCAGGTCAGTTTCAACAGTTGCTTTACCTGATACAGTTGAAAGATTATCCGTTAATGAGAATACAGGAACCATTGTTGCTGCGTGTCTTACAAGATTCACAGGTGTATGAGTGGCTGTATCTGAGGTCCAGCTACCGTCATAATTATCATATCCTTCGGTATGGCTTCCTTCAGTTAAAGGAGGAAGATCAACAACGAAGTCAACCTCGGTATAGCCGGTTTTCGTAATATTTACGTTAACTGTTCCGACTCTGAGGTCCCTGAATGAGGCAATTCCGTCTGCACCGGTCGTGAAAGTGAATATTCTGCCATGCTGAGCAAGTGTTACAACAGCTCCATCTAGCCCCATTTGCGATTTTTCGCCTTTATCCCAAAGGGCTATATAATCAGTCCACCATGAGGACTCGCTAGCTACAACTACTCCAACTGAGTAGTTAATTACACCACCGACCTTTTTGAGTGAGTCCAGGAGCAAAGCTTGTTCCTGTGCCAGCTGGGCTTCAAGCTCCAAATTGCTTTTGGCAAGAGAGTCCTGCTGGAGAGCAGATTTCCTTTGTTGATCGTATGCATCTTGTTCCGTGAATGTGTCCTTCACGCAGGAATTAATAATTGCAAGCAATCCGATGCATAAGATCCCTGCAAAAAACAGATTTTTTTTCATAAGTCAAAAATTTAATTAGTAGAGTGAAAGTGATTTTATTTAAAATATGTGAACATATTTCTCATTAATTTATAGTATGACAAAATACAGGTTTCGCAGTGTTTTCAATACATTATGTCAAAATTACACCATTTATCTGTTTAATGCAATCTTATTTTCATGAATATTTCTGAATTTAACTGATTGTTTGACGAACTGAATCTGGTGTTGGATAAATAACCGGTTTTTGAGGACAACTTAAGATTGCCTCACCGGCATTGGATGTGTTATATTTTTCACAGTCAGATAGCATACCATACCTTATTATATGAG
>CALMJY010000199.1 GCA_937864815.1 uncultured Bacteroidota bacterium | reverse complement strand
TAAAGACTCACCTTCTGAATAGAGATCCTGTCCTCAGGCAGACGCAGGCCTGCACCATCATAAGTGCTGGCATGAGTCTCGTCACCGTTTAAGCGACGTTCAGGGATCCACTTTCCTTCGATAAAAGTTCCCTCGTCAACAATATCAAGGGCGATCCGGAATTCATTGTCCTTTGACGTGAAGAAGACATCCATAGCTCGCCCGGTGCAAAAGAAATCCTGAGGCCCTGTTTGTATCAATATTCCTCCCGATGCTTTCAGCTTGCGTGAATCCATTTTCGCTTCAATTATATACTCACCTAGTTCGAACCTGTGCACCGGAGACTTCTCATCAACAAGAATTCCTTTCATTGTTCCTTTGCCCTGGTGTTCAAGTATCAGTGGCTCGAGTTTCCTGAGGGCACCATAGGTCAGATCGAGCGGGTCATTCTTTTCCCACATGGGATTATCTATGCCAAAGGGGGCAAAACATCCTGCACTGTACTCACCAAATGTATAGAATGCCCTTGCAGCACCGATCTCTCCTCCCCTTGTCTCGGGTATAAATAAGGGATTAGCTCCCCTCATGAATTCTTCACAGGTCCAGGTAAACTCGTCAATATAAATATCCGGTGCAATAAAATCGACAGAAGGAGCTGCAGCTCTCCATACATCAATCACCTGGGGCAGAGGTCCGCCCGAAGGATATTTGCCCGGCCAGCGTGTACCGGGTTGCTTTAACCATGCGTTTACATACATTGGTAATGGATATTCATTCTTTCCTGCAGCAGCAACTGCACCAACATAACTTGCATAGTACCAGGCCATAAATAACTCTTCTGTATAGTACGAATAATACTGCCAGTCTTTTGGATCGGGTTTGAATGTACTCTTGCCAAATACCTCCTCCCAGCTGCCTTCGGTTCTGAATCCATTTGCACCCCAAACTTTCTTCAGTTCAGGAAAAAGAGTTTCTATATTGGCGACAAGGTAATCTGTCAGCTTCTTTGGCACATCGGCTTTGTATGCTTCATTTGCAGCAGCGCTGAAGTCACGTCGGGCGGCACCAGGATTCTTCCCGGGCATATCAAGTATTCCCATCTCATTTTCAACCTGCATCAATATTACTGTGTGATCATAATCCACCTCCCTGATATGTCTCATAAGGGCTGCATATGCTTTTGCATCAGCCTTTTCTGATTCCTTCCCGAATGTTGACAATATCTCCAGCGGTTTACCTTCCTCATCTATTGCCCTTGGATATTTCTCATAATTCTTTTTAATCCATGAAGGTATATACACTGATCCGGAATTTTTCCAGCTCCCGAACCAGATCAAAGCCAGCTTCAGACCTGCTTTTCTTGCACCTGCAATCGTACTGTCTACAAGTGTGAAGTCGAATCTTCCCTCCTCCGGCTCTACAAGTTCCCATGATACAGTGGCAATAACAGAATTCAGATTCTTTCCTGCCATCCTCTTCCATACAGGACGCATATATTCAAAACCTCCGCATGTGGAATTATGCAATTCGCCTGAAATCATTAGAAATGGTTTACCATCCACCACCAGACGGGCAGCAGTTCCCTGCTTTTCAAGATATGGTATTTGACCAGATGTTTTCTGATTATCTGCAACAGGGTCTTTTACAGATTGTTTACATGATACTATAAGCAAAGTCAGAATGAGTAGTACGGTGAGGTTTGATGATTTCATTTTGTTTATCGAATAGATTTATCGGGGCTGTTGAAAATCCTAAGCAACTTTTTCGACTATTACATCTTTTTGTTCGAAAAGTCCCTTTTTAAACTGAAGTCCCAGTCCCGGTAGATCAGGTGGAACAACATGTCCGTTAACCACAGGAAGAGGATTATCAAAATAAAGCTTGTTCCTGTCATGCCATTCGGGATAAACGCTTTCAACATAAAAAAGGTTTGTAACCGCAGCAGCCAGATGTGCTGATGCATACCAGAGGATTGGCCCTCCCGATGTGTGCATCATTGTCGGAATATAATAGGTGTTTGCCATATCAGAGATCTTTTTACCCTCGGAAATTCCACCGCACCATGTTAGGTCATACATTGCTATGGATCCTGCCTTCGCTTCAAACATCTCCCTGAAACCAAACCTTGTTGCCAGCCTTTCGCTTATAACCAGCGGGATTTTTGACTCCTGCTCGAGGTTTACATAGGCACTCAGATTATCCTGAAGGAGCATATCCTCACAGAACAATATTTCGTAAGGCTCAAGAGAGTGAACTATCCGAACGGCACTCGGAAGATTCCAGTTACTATGGAATTCACACCCGATTTCCAGATCATAACCTACCGAATCACGAACTCTCTTTATCCATTCAAGGCTAAGGTCAATATCATTTTTAGAAATATACTCTCCGTTATTTCCTGATGCAGCTTTATCGAAGGGACAAAACTTAATTGCTTTAATTCCTTCTGCTACAAGGAATTTGGCTATTTTCTCCATATCTTCTTCCAGGGTCCATCCGTTTATTGCCCTGCGAATTCCGTTAGTATATGTGTTATAGACTCTTATTTTTTTAGCGGCTGATCCTCCCATCAACTGGTATAGTGGCAGTTTGCTTACCTGGCCAAGGATATCCCACTGGGCAATATTTATTGCTGATAGAGCCCGCATCTCAGCACCTCCTGTTCCATGATAGGCATTCTGCCGGAATATTCTTTCCCAGGTCTGTTCTATTTCAAGGGGATTGGTGCCCATCAGTTTACCTGCCCAGCTGTGCCATTCAAGATCCTTAATCACTCCGCTGTTGGCTTCATTAAAAGGGTATGTCTCTCCTGTACCTGTAATCCCTCCGTTAGTATGTATTCTCAGCCACATCCAGTGTGCATCCTTAAACCTGACAGTCTCAATTCCGGTAATTTTAAGGTTTGGTGCAGAAGCCAATGCAGACCTGAAAAACGGAGACAGAGCACCAAATCCCAGGAAGCCTAACGCACCTGTAGTTGTATTTCTAAAAAATTCTCTTCTCTTCATATCTGAAATTTTTTATTTAAATGTAAATAATTCACAATGGTATGTGCCACGCTATATACCCCAGACTCAATCGACCTCTCCCCATCCCCTCCCCCGAAGTGGGAGGGGCTTAATTCCTGGATTAAGTAAGCTATGGGAGTCAGCCCCCTCTCACATCGGGAGAGGGGGACCGAGGGGGTGAGGCTGGATTTAATGAATAACATGGGTTAAATGTAATCCAATTATAGTAGAACAGTTACCCGGAGTGCAATATATAGGAGAAAATTTCTTAAAAAAGATTAAAATCAGTAATGTGTAAAATGCTATATTAGTCTTTTATAAAAGCAAAAACTATATTTGTCAGACAAGCATATTCTACTAACCTAATTAATACAATTCACTAATAATCCTTATATGAAGAAACTTTCCTTCCACCAATGGGCTCTTGTTTTTGCCCTTCTGATGTTAATAATAACACTTGTAATGGTGATTTCCGGAAAAGGTTCAAACGCAGGAATATTCCTTATTGCATTTTTTATTTCCCTTTCATATGGAGTAAAAGCATTTCAGGCGACCAAAGGTCTTTCATTCACCATGTGGATGTTTACCGCTGTTTCTGCTGCAATGTTTTTCCCACAATTTTTTGTCTCATATGGTGATTTTCAGTTCAAGAAACTGATAACACCTCTGTTGCAGATAATAATGTTCGGTATGGGTGCGCAAATGAGCCTCAATGATTTCACAGGTGTTATTAAGATGCCAAAAGGTGTTGCCATTGGAGTAATAGCTCACTATACAATAATGCCCCTGATGGCATTTCTTATAACATTTGTTTTCGACTTTCCTCCTGAAATCGCTGCCGGCATCATCCTTGCCGGATGCGTACCCAGCGGACTTGCTTCCAATGTAATGTCTCTTCTTGCAAATGCTAACCTTGCACTGGCAGTTACAGTTGGTGCAACCACCACGATCATTGCACCGTTTGTTACTCCTTTCCTGATGAAAGTAATTGGGGGGCAGTTTGTCGCAATTAACGTGTGGAAGATGATGCTTGATATCTTCGAAATGATGATACTCCCGATTATAGCAGGATTCATCTTTAATCTTTTCTATCTGAACAAGGAGAACAACAGGTCAAAAACCATTCAGATGATCTCATATTTTATAATCATCCTGCTTGCCAACCTTATATTTATAAAGGTTCATCCCGACACAGGATTTTCAGGATACATTACAAAAACAGAAACCTCTCTCGGGATATTTTTTCTTCTTCCGGCAATTGTGGCTCTTGCTTTACGTTCAGCTCTTAAGGGAGATCCGAAAGTAATTAAAAAAATACTATCCCTGCTTTCAATGTTTGGAATAGCCATAATTGTAACTGTAATTACAGCAGCCGGCAGGGACAGTCTTATGACAGTTGGTGCCCTACTGCTAATTCTTGTAGTCGTTCATAACCTTACCGGCTATACACTGGGTTATTTAGTTGCCTGGGCATTCAAAATGCCGGAACAGGACAGAAGGACCATTGCATTTGAAGTAGGTATGCCAAATGCAGGTCTTGCCTCGGGACTAGCGATGACTATTGGAAATATTGCCACTGTTGGTCTTGCTCCGGCAGTTTACGGACCACTAATGAACGTAACAGGTTCTACCCTGGCCAGCTGGTGGAGAACAAGGATCCCCGGTGATGTCAAAACTGAATCAGACAAAAAGTAGACATATTATTTCTTGATATAACCAACTATTAACTAATAAAATCTGACATATGGAGAACAGAATCGTAACATTCGGAGAAATAATGCTTAGACTAGTGCCACCAGGTTTTGAAAGGTTCAGCCAGGCTAAACAGTTTTGTGCATCATTCGGAGGTGGTGAGGCTAACGTTGCAGTTTCACTTGCCAACTTCGGCATGAAGGTCGATTATGTAACACGACTTCCGAAGAATGATATTGCCGAGTCGTGCCTTATGGAGCTAAGAAGATACAAGGTTGGAACAGAAAAGATTGTTTTTGGCGGTGACCGTGTAGGAATTTATTTCCTTGAAAATGGTGCAGTTGCGAGAGCAAGTAAGGTTATTTACGACCGTGCCAATTCTGCTATCGCCGAGGTAAAGCCGGGAATGATCAATTGGGATACTGTATTTGAAGGCGTTAACTGGTTCCACTGGACAGGCATCACTCCTGCAATTTCCGAAGGCGCTGCACTTGTATGCAAGGAAGCAATAGAAGCTGCAAACAAAAAAGGAATTACTGTATCGACTGACCTTAACTTCAGGAAAAATCTCTGGAAGTGGGGCAAAAAAGCAACAGAAGTTATGCCTGATCTTGTAAAAGGTTGCGATATAATTTTAGGTAATGAAGAAGATGCAGCAATGGTATTCGGCATTCACCCGCAGGGTGTTGACGTTACCAAAGGACATGTTGAGGCAAAAGCTTATGAATCTGTATGCAAACAGCTGATGGAGAAATTCCCGAAAGCAAAAAAGGTAATCATCACCCTTCGCGGATCGATCAACGCCAATCATAACACCTGGTCGGGTGTACTGTGGGACGGTAAGAAGTTATTCCAGGCACCTGAATATGATATCACACATATAGTTGACAGAGTAGGCGGTGGTGACAGTTTCATGGGCGGACTGATTTATGGTCTTCTCACATTTCCTTCCGATGACCAGAAGGCCCTCGACTTTGCAGTAGCTGCATCTTGTCTCAAACACACAATCATAGGTGACTTCAACCTTGTTACAGTTAAGGAAGTAGAAGCACTGATGGGTGGAGATGGTTCAGGTCGCGTTTCAAGATAATACTTTGGATAAAACAAATAAATAAAATTAAAATGGCAAGATTTACCAGAATTCAGGTAGCCCTGAAAATGGCAGAAGCAGGAATGATCCCTGTTTTCTTTCACAAAGATGTAGAAACCTGTAAAAAAGTACTTGAGGCATGTTTCAAGGGTGGAATAAGATTATTCGAATTCACCAACCGTGGCGATTATGCCCATACTGTATTTGAACAGCTGAATAAATTCGCTGAAAAAGAGTATCCTGAAATGATCCTCGGAACAGGATCGGTGGTTGATGCTCCCACCGCAGTGTTATATATGCAACTTGGCTCAAATTTCATTGTTTCACCGATACTTAACGAGGAAATGGCTGATGTCTGTAACCGCAGAAAAGTCCTCTGGTCACCCGGATGCGGGTCAGCAAGTGAGATCTCAAGAGCTGAGGCACTGGGTGCTGAGATTGTTAAAATATTCCCTGGCGCACAGGTAGGTGGGCCTAAATTTGTTGCAGCAGTAAAAGGCCCGATGCCTTGGACACAGATTATGCCGACAGGCGGAGTTGAACCTACCGAAGCCAACCTTACAGAATGGTTCAAAGCCGGAGCAGTATGCTGCGGTATGGGTTCACAGCTTATTAAATCGGATCTTATCAAAGCCGGCAACTTCAAGCAGATTGAAGAGGACATTAAAGCTGCAATCGATCTGGCTAAAAGGCTCAGGGAACAATATCCGGTAAAAATCTGAAATTGACCAGTTGAAAAATACAACAAATTAAAACCAACCAAATGATAGCTGACATCTTAAAAAACAATCATCTGTATGAGCATATATCTCCGAGGATCAAAACCTCACTCGAGTATATATCAAAAACAGATTTTTCAGCAATGGAACCCGGCAGGTATGAACTCGACGGTTCAAATATTTTTGCACTTGTTCAGGCATATGATTCAATTCCAAGAGAGCAGGGCAAATGGGAATGTCATCGTAATTACATTGATATTCAATACATTGCTGAAGGAGTTGAGCAGATTGGTGTGAATAACATCGGAAAGATGAAAGTAAGCACCGAGTATAATCCGGAAAAGGATATAGCATTCCTCAGCGGAGAAGGTGATTATGTTACTTTTTCAAAAGGTTCATACGGGATCTTCTTTCCTGAAGATGCACACCAGCCTAAAATCGCTCCCGGAAATGTTCCCGGAAAGGTAAAAAAAGTGGTCATCAAGATAAAGGTAGACTGATATTAAAGCTTACAATGAAACAGCTGACAAACGCTATTATCATTCTGGCTCTGATTCTTTCAGGTTGCGGAGGTCCTGGTAAAACTGTCAGTGAAAATCCTGTCAAAATAATTTTTGATACTGACCTGGGTCCCGATTATGATGATGTAGGTGCACTGGCATTCCTTCATGCAATGGCCGACAGCGGTAAAGCTGAAATACTTGCGACTGTGGCATCAAATAAACACCCTCTGGTAGCCCCTGCCATAGAGGTAATAAATACCTATTTTGGACGGCCCGGACTACCTTTAGGGTCACCAAAAACTGAAGGTGTCAATGCTGGCTCTAATCAGCATTGGGCGGATACAATAGTTGCAAGATATCCTCATAAAGTTAATTCCACCAGCGATACTGAAGATGCTGTAACAGTATACAGAAAAATACTGGCAGGACAACCCAGTAAAAGTGTAACAGTTGTAACTGTCGGATTCCTTACCAACCTGGCAAATCTGCTTAAATCACAACCCGATAACATATCACCACTCAACGGGAAAGACCTTGTTGAGCAGAAGGTAAAACAATTTGTTGCAATGGCCGGAAAATTTCCTGAAGGAAAGGAATTCAATGTTCATATGGATTCAACTGCTTCAGAATATGTAATTCAGAACTGGCCCGGAGAGATTGTATTTACCGGATTCGAAATCGGATGGGAGATCCGCACAGGACTAAGGCTGATAAACTCTGATACCAAAAACAGTCCTGTAAAGGATGTATTCAGAATCAGCATCCCAATGTCGGAAGAAGATAAGTTTGGCCGGATGAGCTGGGATGAAACAGCTGTACTGATTGGTATTTACGGGACGGAAGGATTCTTCGATACAGTAAGAGGAAAGATTATAGTAAATCCCGACGGAAGCAACAAATGGGAAGACAATCCTGATGGTAATCATATCTATGTGAAGCAGAAAATGCCGGTGGATGAGATGGCAAGGTTTATTGAGGACAGGATGATGCATTTGCCCATGAACAGATAGAGATGCTGGGTTTTCAGGTTCCTGTCACCTGTATCATTTACCCTCAATTTTTTTATATCTTTGTTCCCTTTTAAATAAAATACACTAACAAAGAATTATCATGTCAAAGTATAGTCTGAAGCCTGTAAAGGTTCCGATGGTAAAAACCAGATACAGGTCAATTGTAACCAGCCTTCCTGTGCCCGAGTCTCTGCCTGTATTTCAACAGCTTACTGAATCTGAACCGGTTTCAATGATGGGACAACCTCCTGTTGTATGGGACAGTGCGGATGGTTTTATCGTTTCCGACAAATGGGGAAACAGGTGGATAGACTGGTCTTCGGGAGTACTTATTACCAATGCAGGACACGGAAGAAATGAGATTGCCGTTGCATTAAAAAAGGTTATAGATCAGAAACTACTTGCCACATATGTATTTGTCCACGAAAAACGTGCAGAACTGACCAGTATGCTTCAGGAACTTGCCCCTGAACCATCTGAATACCAGGTCTTTTTATTGAGCACAGGCAGTGAGGCAACTGAAAACTGCATAAAGCTTGCAAAGACCTATGCCATCGAGAAGCACGGACCCAATAAAAAATATCTGGTCACCTTCAAAAATGCATTCCATGGAAGAACACTCGGTGCGCAGCTGGCTGGTGGTAATCCGCGCCTTAAAACATGGATTGTTGATGAAGGGAGAACATTTATACAGGTTCCATTCCCTGACGGGTACAAGAATGAGAATATTTCGTTTAACCTCTTCACCAGGACCCTTAAGGAAAAAGGAATTAATCCCGGTGATATAGCCGGTGTAATGACTGAATCATACCAGGGAGTAGGACCCGATTTCCTGCCTGTCGAGTACGCTCAGAAACTGGAAGAGTTCTGCAGGGAGAACGACATCATCACAATTTTTGATGAAGTGCAGTCCGGTTTCGGAAGAACAGGTAAAATGTTCTGTTATGAACACTACGGAATCAAACCTGATCTTATTGCATGTGGTAAAGGAATTTCATCTTCGCTGCCTCTTTCGGCAGTTATCGGGAGGAAAGACATCATGTCATTATATGCACCGGGGTCAATGACATCAACTCATTCGGGAAGTCCGCTTCCGGTTGTTGCAGCTATTGAAAACCTTAAAATCATTCACAGGGAAAACCTTGTTGAAAATGCCAGGACAATGGGTGAGATCCTTATCCCGGAACTGGATCGCATAAGAAATAAATACCCGGATGTTCTGGGCTGTCTGCAGGGGAAAGGGCTTGTTGCAGGTATCCAGGTGGTAAAGAAGGGTACAAAACAGCCTGATCCTGATCTGGCTGTGAAGATAAATGAAAAGTGCTTTCACAAAGGTCTGCTTATGTTTGCACCTGTAGGTGTCGGCGGTGAATGTCTTAAGATTGCCCCTCCTCTCATGATCAATGAAGAGGCATTGAGAGAAGCTGTTGCTGTGTTTGAAGAAGCATGTGATGAGATACTCAGAAAACAATAATAATTTAAATCATGGGAAGTTTTAAAGTTGTTGTTGTTGGCGGAGGGATGATAACATATGACCTGATCCTCCCATCATTATATCACCTGCAGCGAACCGGTATTGTTGGTAATATAAAAGTCTGTGCACTCGATTCCGCTCCTCTTAAATCACTTAAATCATCCAAAGAAATCTTTGAAGCATTTCCCGGACAGGATTTTATTCCATTCCCGGCCCTTACTGAACCTGAGGAGTCAAAGTTCCCTGAACTCTACAAAGAGGTTATTGCAGGGATGAAACCACGACAGATGGTTATTGTTGCCATGCCCGATCAGCTTCACTATCCTGTTGTAATGGAGGCACTCAGCAATAATCAGCATGTTCTGTGTGTTAAACCACTTGTCCTTAAATACACCCAGGCTGTTGAGATTGAAAAGTTTGCATATGAGAAAGGGCTCTTTGTAGGTGTAGAATATCACAAGCGGTTCGACAGAAGGTCATTGATGGCGAAACGGAGCTATGAGCTGGGGCATTTCGGGAAGTTTGTAATGGGTGAAGCAAAGCTCATAGAACCATACTACTACAGATCTTCAAATTTCCAGAACTGGTTTACCTGTGAAAATACGGATCCGTTTGTTTATATCGGGTGTCACTATGTTGATCTTGTTTATTTTATTACCGGACTTAAGCCTGTTGAAGTATCTGTATCAGGTGTAAAAGGGAAGTTTCCTAACGGCAATAATGCTTATATGTGGGCTCATGGAAAAGTAAGGTTCGAAAATGATGCTCTTCTCTCTGTTATTGACGGACTCGGTTATCCCGATCAGGCAGCAGGGAGTAATGATCAAAGTCTCCAGATGTTTTTTGAAGGTGAAGGAAAGACTGGTATGATTAAACATAACGACCAGTTCAGGGGAGTGGAGCATTCGTATCTCGAGGGTATAGGATGCGGAGGATCACATTTCAATTATGTAAGTCCTGACTTTTACAAACTGGTTCCGTGGGAAGGAAAGGGCTATAAACCGGTTGGCTATGGATATGAGTCAGTTGCCGCTTCTGTAACCATGGCATATAATATTGAAAATGAAGTGATTAAACTATCTGATAATGAATCACTTGCAAAAAGAAGAGCCCTGATTAAGGAAATTGACGAAAAAGGTATAATTGCAACACCTGCAAATAGTTATATAAATGAACTGGTGGTTGAGGCAGCCAGAATATCAATTCTTAAAGACGGATTGCCTGTTACAATTGAATATGGTTGCACCCCTCATGTAAGTCTCAGATAAACAAATAAACCGATCTGCAATGAAAAATTTAAAAATGATGTTTTTTTCTGCAGCTGTTATGATGGCAGCTATATCATGTAAAAGCAGCTCTGATGATTACAAGTCAATTAAACCGGAGGTACTCCGCGACAAAATTGCAGGTGGCTGGGCAGGAAAGATGATAGGGGTAACCTATGGTGCTCCGACAGAATTCAGGGCAAAAGGGACCACATATGAAGATCCGATAAAATGGAAACCTGCAGATATCCGTGGCAGTATGTGGCAGGATGATATTTATGTTCAGCTTACATTTCTTATGTCAATGGACAAATACGGCATGGACGCACCATCAAAAAAATACCAGGAGATGTTTGCAAAGGCAGGATATATGCTTTGGCATGCAAATATGCAGGCCAGGAAGAATTATTACGACAGCATCTTTGCTCCGCTTTCAGGTACCCCCGAGTACAATATCCATGCTGATGATATCGATTTTCAGATAGAGGCAGATTACATAGGGTTTATGTGTCCCGGGATGCCGCAATCGGCAACTCTGATTGCTGATAAGATCGGTCGTATAATGAATTACGGGGAAGGTGTCTATGGAGGAATATTCGTTGCAGCTCTTTATTCTGAAGCATATTACGAAAATGACATCCCAAAAATAATTGATAAAGCTCTCCTCTCCATTCCTTCCGAAAGCGATTATTATAAGATCGTAAAGGATGTTATAAAACTTCATCAGCATTATCCTGCAGACTGGAGAGTAGCATGGAAAGAACTCGAGGAAAAATGGGGAGATGTTGATATTTGCGGAGCGGGAACTCCTTTTAATATTGATGCAAAACTCAATGGGGCATATATTGTTATGGGTCTGCTCTACGGGGAAGGTGATCCGATGAAGACACTCGAAATATCAACCCGATGCGGACAGGATTCCGATTGTAATCCATCAAATGCCCTTGCAGTACTGGGTGTGATAAACGGATTCAGCGGTCTGCCAGACTACATGCAGGAGGGAGTCAAGGTCCTTGGTGATACCCTCTTCATACATACAACATATTCATTCAATTCGGCTGTCACAAGTACTGTTAAATATGCTCAGGAACTGATTCAGAAAGACGGTGGAACAGTTTCAGACAAGCTTATTAAAGTGAAAATCCAGGCACCTCAGGCTCCGGAATATGAAAACTCATTTCCGAATGTGGTCTTCGACAAGAGAGTATCAGTATTTGATAATTCAGGCTGGTCATTTAAAGGCAAATGGACTCCTTATGAGCTTACTTCATCCGGCAAATCAGGTGTGAAGCAGTCGATGGTTACAGGGAAAGCAGGTGACGAACTGGAATTTTCATTTAATGGTACAGGTGTTTCACTCGCAGGTAACTGGTGGAAAGACGGGGGAAAGGCAGATGTTTATGTTGACGGGAATCTTCATCGCAGCATAGACACATACTATGATTTTGCAAATCAGCAGCATACCGAGACAATATGGCATGTCATGAACCTCCAGCCCGGTGAACATAAGGTAAAACTTGTTGTAAAAGGTGAAAAGAGACCAGAATCGGCAGGAACCAATGTATATATAACTTCTGCGGTTGTATTCAGGACTGAAGCAAAAAAGAGTGATTCATGGAAATTCTCTTTTGAAAAGTAATATTCTATATTCTTACAATTAAGAGATTGCAATAAAAACCAAATAAATAAACCACAGAGGTCACAAAGTCCTTCGCCTTCGGCTCAGGATAACGCCGAGTAGGCAAAGGGGACTT
>CALMJY010000198.1 GCA_937864815.1 uncultured Bacteroidota bacterium | reverse complement strand
GGACATTTTGGAATGAAATCCTGACCTTCGATTTTTCCACCTTCATCGATTCATAAACAGGGTGTTTGTATGCTAATCCCTGTTTGCCATAAGTTTCGGCCAGTGCCCAGTTGGCAAGCCTCTTACCTACATCTTGCTTGTTGGCCGGATGGATATCCTTTATATTGTCAACAAGGTCAGAAACAACCACCATTCCGGTTTTTGGAACATCACTGTATGCGAGCATCTGCATCTCACGGATCATCTCTGCCTTTGTACCTGGTGCATATGCATACGGGGCTATCTGAACAAAGTAAAACGGAAATTCTTTGCCAAAATCATTTCTCCAGTTTGATATGAGGGTACCCATAAGTTTCCGGTAACCTTCATAATTTATTGTATTTCCCTCACCCTGATACCATATAGCACCGGCTATGCTGAAAGGGATAAGCGGTTTAATCATTGCATTATATGTCACACCCGGTTTGTTGGGCCACCAGTCATATGTCTGAAGTTTGGTGGCACCTGTTTTCAGCATGGGATCTGCTTCGATCAGGCCGGGATTTACCCATACCTCGGCAGGTGTTCCTCCCCATGCAACTTCAATAATACCAATCGGGATATTAAGATTCTGGTAAAGGTTCCTTGAAAAAAAGTAACCGACAGAGCTGAAAGTCTTCATTGAAACCGGAGAACACTCTTCCCATTTTGCAAAACAGTTGTCCTGAGGTGTTTCGCTGGCAACTTTCTTAACATGGAAAAGCCTGATATTCGGATAATTGGCATTTTTGATTTCTTCTTCAGCATTCATCAGATTATGGCTGGCGCTCCATTCCATGTTCGATTGCCCTGAGCAGATCCATACTTCACCTATCATAACATTTGTAAGTGTAATCTCGTCTCCGCTTTTTATATTAACTGTAAAAGGACCACCTGCAGAGGGAGTCTTCAGCTTAACACTCCAGAAAGAGTGATTGGTTATCTTCGTTTTTACTGTGTCGTTATTCCAGCTTCCGGTAACTTTTATTTCAGAACCGGGTTCGCCCCAGCCCCATACGGCTGCATCACTGTTCTGCTGCAGAACCATATTATCTCCAATTACCGATGGTAGTCTTATTTGTCCGTATAAGATATTGTTAAACAGATAAATAATGAAGATGCTTAGTGTAACTGTAACTCTTTTCATTTTATTGTTTATTTATAGGTTGGTTTTTCTAATGTGAATTAAGTTTTAAAATTTAATATAACCACAAAGGCACTCAAAGTATCCCGATAGCTATCGGGACACAAAGGCACACAAAGAGAAAATAATAAAATTGCTTTTTAAAGAAACTCTATTTTTCTTTGAGTTACTTTGTGCAAACCTTTGTGCCCCCTTTGTGGTTAAAAATAGATGTAGATTTAAAAATACATTATATGTTTTCAAAGTTATAAATAGTTAGTTAATATGAATAAGATTTCTGCCAGGCCATCGCCATACAGATGGGTGATTTTAGCTGTTTTCATGTTTATAACACTCACTGTTGAGATCCAATGGCTGACACATGCAGCCGTAGCCCGTCCGGCTGAAGTGTTTTATA
>CALMJY010000197.1 GCA_937864815.1 uncultured Bacteroidota bacterium | reverse complement strand
CTTTTTTTAACCACAGAGGTCACAAAGGTTTGCACAGAGGTCACAAAGAAATCCAGTGTAAATGACTTTATGTTAATATTAGAGAACATATCTTCTAATGCCATCCTTAAGAACTGAAACATTAAAGTTTATTAGCAGACCTAACCTAAAGCCTCCAAGTTTCATATAAGTTAGAATTTGGGCAATATGAACATCATTAAAAGCTTCAATGCTCTTTATCTCAAGTACTATTTTATTCTCGACAAGGATATCAATTCTGTATCCGCATTCAAGTTTTACTTTCTCATAGATAAGGGGTATAGGTTTTTCTTTATCAGCTTTAATATCGGATTGTATTAATTTATAGTATAAGCACTCTTTGTAGGCACTCTCCAGCAATCCGGGACCAAGAGCCCGATGTACCTCTATTGCCAGTCCTATAATTTTACCTGATAATTCATTTTCATTCATAAGATATTATTTTGTTTCTTTCTCTGTGATCCTTTGTGTAATCCTTTGTGCCCTCTGTGGTTAATTATTTTTTAACGAATGATAAAGATTAACGAAACAGAAGAAGTAATTCCCAGTTTTTCATGTGTGGCGAAGGCCAGGTCGATCTTCACGAATTTTATCCGGTATCCGAACCCGAAGCTGAACGAGTTATAATCAGTACAGAATCCGCTTCTTAAAAAGAATTCTTTTGCTGCCTCGTACTCAAACCCCATCCTCAGGATAATACTTTTTTCCGAACTCATCTCAGCCTCTGCACCCACGAACAGAAACTTATTCAGCATCGTACCGGCTCCTGTCCGTAAGGTTAACGGCATAGTATTTTTCCTCACCGAATTTGGAACAGGATTAAAAATGTGGATCCCTATTGTTGTGTTTTCAGAAGCAGAATAAACGACCCCTGCTTCCCCTGTGATGATATGAGTATCCTCATATTCTCCCGGAGCCAGCTCTGCAAAATAATCTACCTGGGCACCGGTAGAAAGCCTTTCAGAAAGTTTAAGCCCGCATGCCACACCTGTCATATCCCTTCTGAAATCTGCGTATCCGAAATTTGAATATATAACTCCCAGCGAAGCCCTTCCCGAGGGAATGATCATTCCTGCAGTTCTGGTCCCCAGCTCGTTGATATTGAACCTGTTGTCATAGTTAATTCCAAATGAGAATGAGTTGTTTCCTGCAAGCAGAGCCTGGTTGCTGAACGATGCCCAGAATCCTTTCTTCATGACGCAAACATATCCCGCACCTGCTTCACCCGCTCCGGCACTTAGACTATAACGGTCAATACCTGAAGAGGTTACAGAGGTGAATATTAGTAAAAAGGAAACAGATAATTTGCGCAGCGAGCCCAACTGTTTCAAATTGTATTACCAAGATACTAAAAAATCAAATTGATATTTTACTTTTTGCAGCTAAATTTTTTTCCGATATTGTACATTCAATAATTCTCTACTGACTAATATCAAACCAATATGAAAAAACTGCTCTCCATTTCAGTATTAATCTCCATGCTGTTAATCATAAGTTCGTGTTCAGGACCAAAAAGCAAGGAAACTCTGACTATCGACTTGTCGAAAAGCACGGAAGTTATTTCACCATATATTTACGGACAATTCATTGAGCACCTTGGAAGATGTATATATGGAGGTATATGGTCAGAAATGCTGGAGGACAGGAAATTCTATTATCCTGTAACAGATAAATATAATCCGTGGGGAACACAAACTGATGAATACTGGGATGCTGGGGAATTCAGGATACTTGTTGCATCTCCGTGGAAAACGGTTGGTAAGAGAGGAAAGGTAAAAATGGCTAAGTCAAATCCATTTACCGGCCAGCATACTCCTGAAATAACCTTGTTTCCCAAAGATCCTGCAGGAATTTCCCAGGAGGGTTTTTATTTAAGAAAGGATCTGTCATATAACGGAAGAATAGTACTTTCAGCATCAAAAAAGGATTCCAGGATCAGGATTGCCATTTATTCAGGGGAATTCAAGGTATTTGATGTAACTGAGTTATCGGAGATTCCTTCAGATTATAAAACTTATGAATTTAATTTTACCTGTGACCGGGAAATTGAAAATGCCTCATTGCAGATTACTGCTACAGGCAAGGGAACACTAAGGATTGGAACAGTATCATTGATGCCCGGAGACAATATTAATGGTTTTAACAGGGAAGTAATCGCATACCTGAAGGATCTTAATTCACCTGTATACAGATGGCCCGGTGGTAATTTCGTAAGCGGCTATAACTGGAGGGATGGAATTGGTGACAGGGACAAAAGACCGCCAAGAAAGAACCCGGCCTGGACCGGCATTGAACACAATGACGTCGGAATTCATGAATTTATGGAGTTTTGCAGTCTTCTGAACACAGAACCTTATGTTGCTGTGAATACAGGTTTAGGTACAGTTGAAGAAGTAGCACAGCAAGTAGAATATATTAACGGTCCGGAATCAACCGTCCAGGGAAAACTGAGGGCAGCCAATGGCCATGCCGCTCCCTATGGAGTAAAATTCTGGGCAGTAGGCAATGAGATGTACGGTGCATGGCAGCTTGGCCATATTCCTTTGTCAGAATATGTTAAAAAACATATTTCCATGGTTGATGCTATGCGAAAAATTGATCCTTCAATTAAGCTGGTGGGAGTCGGGGCAGTGGGAGAGTGGAGCCGGACAATGCTTACTGAGGGAGGAAATCATATGGAGCTGCTCAGTGAACATATCTACTGCCAGGATACCTCTGATGTTAAGGTGCATACATCACAGATTAAGGATAATATTAAAAGAGTGGCTGACGCTCACCGGAAATATCGTAGTGAAATACCAGGTCTGAATGATAAGGATATCCGTATTGCCATGGATGAATGGAACTACTGGTACGGAGATTATCTTTACGGAGAGCTGGGGTGCCGTTATTTCTGGAGAGACGGACTTGGGATTGCAGCTGGCCTGCACGAGTATTTCAGAAACAGTGACATCTATTATATGGCCAATTATGCCCAGACTGTTAATGTAATCGGAGCAATAAAGACAACCAAAAAAGATGTCCAGTTCGAGACAACAGGAATAATTCTCAAGTTTTACAGGGAACATTTTGGACAGAAACCTGTTGAATTACAGGGGTATAACGGACCTCTTGACATTTCAGCAGCTGTCGATACTACTAAAAATCTTCTTACACTTGCTGTTGTTAATTGCGACACTATAAGTCACGATTTCAATATTGAATATCTGAACGGTAAAGTCTCAGAACCTGATTCCTGTTTCGAGGTCTCTGATCCCGATCCTATGGCTTTCAATTCACCTGAGCAAAACAGAAAGATTGATATAAAGGGGGTTAAGACTGAGTATACAGACTATATCTCCGTTAAGCCGATGACGGTATTGATTTATAAATATAAATTAGAGTTATAGAGTAAGCTTTTGTAGCAGGAAAAGATTTCTAAATCTCATTACCCCCAAACCCCCCAGGGGGCTTGGCCGTCAAGTTAAGGAAATTATATACTGAATTGAAGGATTAGTATAAGTTTCCCC
>CALMJY010000196.1 GCA_937864815.1 uncultured Bacteroidota bacterium | reverse complement strand
CCCCCAGGGGGGGCTTTACAAATCAATAATTTGTCATTAAAGGATTATAAAATGAACCGAAGAGAGTTTGCAAGAAATACAGTGATGGCATCGGCTGTAATAGCAGCTGGTACCTTACCCGGAATTTCAGAAGTACTTCAGCCAGCTTCAAGAAATCTGAAAAAGGGGGTTATGTGGGGCAGTATTGCTATGGGTAAGACCATAATGGAGAAGTTCAAATTTGCAAAAGATGCAGGATTCGATGGGGTGGAGGCCATGAGCCATCTGAACAGGGCTGAGGTTTTAAAGGCGATGGAAGTGACCGGTTTGCCAGTAACAAGCGTTTGCGGAGAACTTCACTGGAAATATCTGCTTTCTGATCCCGATGCTTCAGTTCGTGACCAGGGAGTTACTGCTCTCAAATTAGCGCTTCAGGATGCCAGTGCATACGGAACTGATGCGGTTCTGCTTGTTCCAGGGAGGGTAAGTGATACAGTTTCATATGATGAGTGCTGGGTGCGGAGTACGGATGAAATCAGGAAGGCATTGCCTCTGGCCGAAAAACTGCAGGTTAAAATTGCTATTGAAAATGTATGGAACAATTTCCTGCTGAGCCCGATGGAAGCAGCAACATACGTAGATCAATTCAAGAGTCCGTATATTGGCTTTTACTTCGATTGCGGAAACATACTTGCATACGGCTGGCCTGAACAATGGATAAAGATTCTTAAACAAAGGATTACAAGGGTCCATATAAAGGAATACAGCAAAAAAATTGCAGACAAACAGGGAAAAGGTGCCGGATTCGGAGTAAAACTGATGGAGGGTGATGTCAACTGGGCAGCAGTTATGAAATCTCTGGATGACATAGGCTACCAGGGATGGACAACAATTGAACAGCCCGGTGGCGATACTCCTGAGGGGCTTGCCGATCTGTGTGATCGGCTGAAGAGAATTCAGAACAGCTGATTTCTTTACAGATAAAGTAATCGGTAATCGGTAATCGGTTATCGGTATTCGGTTAAACTTACCGATCACTGATTACTGATTACCGAATACCTTTTTACTCAATACCATTACCTCCCGGAATTGCTGACGAACGCAATTGACTTACTGTCAGGTGACCAGGATGGTACATTTATGGTACCCTGTCCTCCGTAGAGGTAAGCAATTACTTTTGGTTCTCCGCCGGGTGCCGGCATTAATCTGAGCATTACACGCTTATATGAGGGATGATCATTGGGTGCCACCTCAGGAGGGAATGATATAATTACAATCCATTTTCCATCAGGTGAAATATGCGGAAACCAGTTATTGTATTTGTCTTTTGTCATTTGTTCCCTTCCTTTTCCATCAGGTTTCATTCTCCATATCTGCATAGAACCATTATGGTTCCCGTTATAGTAAATGTATCTGCCGTCGGGAGAATATTCGCAACCGTCGGTATGTTCACCCGGCTTGATATTGGTGAGAGCAAGCTCCTTGCCTCCTTTAATGGAATTTTTATAAATATTGTAAACGTTTTTACCTTCCCTTTGAGCAACATATATTACTTCCTGGTTATTTGGATGCCAGCCATGCCAGTATGACGGTGTGTTTTCTGTTATCATTTCAGGTGTTCCCCCTTCAACCGGAAGTACATATACCGTAGATCCGCCACCGGGCATTCCTTCACGCTGATGACTTATAGCCAGAAGTTTACCGTCGAAGGAGATGCCATGATCATTATTGTTCCTGTTTGCAAATCCTGTATTAAGCTTTTCAGGAGTTCCTCCTTCTACAGGTATTGTGTACAGCGAGCCATCCATATTGAAGAGCAGTTTTTTCCCGTCAGGCATCCAGTTGGGAGCCTCAAAACGGTCATTCTTTTCGTAAATAACCATTCTTTTTCCGTCTGACACATTCATTGTTTCAAGCCGGCATCCCAGAAAACCCATTGAATAGGGATCATAGTTGTCGGCAACCGGTTTATCTATCCTGACATTAAAAATCTTTGCCTCTTCCATTACTTCCGGATCATGTGAACATATAAATAGTCCGGCAATTACTTCAGAAGGCAGGCTAGCCATCTCATTTGAACCGATCACTTCAAAAGGCTGGCCCGGAAGTGCAGCCCGCATTGTTATTGTTTTGCCTTTCCTTTCAATCTGCATCACATTGTACCATGAGGAGTCAGCAAAAAACTGATACTGAGGATCCTTCATAGGTGCACCATATGTCGGACGCCACTGGAGAACCGTCAGCCCGTCACCGTGAAGTGTAGCCGATATATGTGCAGACTTTTCAGCAGTTGTCTCTCTTACCATCCAGCCTATTTTCCTGTGAGCATTCTTTCCTTTGCCAACAAATTCAAAATTTGCGGTCAGGATAAAATCACCCTTGATTTTATTATAGAGGTAAAAGAATTCATCTCTTTCAAACCAGATATTATATCCACCACCCTTCAGGGTATAGCTTTGATCAGCAGCGTTATACACCGCAGATCCTTTTACTTTTGGATTTCCAATGTCGGCAGCGGATTTAAATACTCCAACCTGGCTATTCTGTGCGGATGCCAGAGAAAAAATGCCACTAATCAGAAGAGCAGTAATAATTCTCATATAATTTGATTTTAATTTGATCAAAATTAATGAACTCTTTCAAAGTTCATATTATCAGTGAATAAATAGATTTTTATTTAACAATTATTAAATAATTGTCTATTTTTAGCATAAACGAAATAGTTTTATTTATTTTGAGATTAATATTCTTAAAATCAATAGTAAAAAGCAACAGAAAACTACCTGACTTAAAAAGATAAAATTATGAACGAGATTCTTGGAAAAATAGCATTGTGTGTTGAATTCGGTAAAATAAACAAAGTATCACCTTATCCTCCGAATATGAAAGATCAGGATGGAGCAGATGAACTTACTAAGCAGGCTCTTGACACAGGTGTCAGACCTGATGAAATTCTGGAAAATGCCCTGGTGCCTGCTATGGCTAAGGTTGGTGAAAAGTTTACCCGAAAGGAAATTTACGTTCCTCAGATGCTGATGGCGGCAAAGGCAATGAATAGTGCCATGGTTCACCTGAAACCATTTTTCCAGTCAGGCGAGACGAAGCGCAAGGGTAAATTTATTGTTGGCACGGTTGCAGGAGACCTTCATGATATTGGCAAAAACCTTGTTGCTATGATGATTGAAGGTGGTGGCTGGGAAGTTATCGACCTGGGAGTGGATGTAGGTACGGATAAATTCCTGAAAGCACTGGATGAAAATCCCGGAGCGGTTATCGGACTTTCTGCCCTTCTTACGACCACAATGGAAAACATGAAGCAGACTGTCGCTGCAATCAAGGAGAAAAACAAGGAATCGAAGATACTTGTCGGAGGTGCACCAGTTACAATGGAGTACTGCCAGAAGATAGGTGCTGATTTCTATTCACCCGATCCGCAGGGAGCAGTAAATTATCTTAAGACCCTTGTTGCATAGAGTAAATAGTATTAGAAATGAAAACAATACTGCGTGGCAGGTCCCGGGAGGTAGTTATCGATACTTCCGGTCATGTTGTTATTATCGGTGAATCAATAAACCCCACCAGGAGAAAGAAGCTGGTAACTACTCTTCAGAACAATGATTTCAGCTATGTGCTTGAACTTGCTGGTTCCCAGATCAAAGCATCTGCCGAGGTGCTGGATGTGAATGTAGGTTTTCCCGGGGTTGATGATGTCAGGTTGCTTCCTCTGGCAGTTCAGGCAATAAATGAGAAATTTGATATCCCGTTGTGCCTCGATTCTCCAAATCCAAAGGCTATTGAAGCTGCTCTGAAAACCGCTTCCGGCAAATGCCTTATTAATTCAGTTAACGGAGAGGAAAAATCAATGAATGCACTTATTCCAATTGCAAAGGAATACGGTGCTGCAATAATAGCACTGGCAATGGATGATGAAGGAATCACACATGATCCGGAAAAACGTCTCAAAGTAGCTGAAAAGATCCTTGAACGGGCAGTGAAGGCAGGAATAAAGGAGGAAGACGTCGTTGTCGATCCTCTGGCAATGGCAGTAAGTGCTGATCCGCGTGCATGTCTGGTTACTCTGGAAACAATAAAACTGGTACATGACAAGCTCGGATTAAACATTACCCAGGGTGCCAGCAATATATCATTTGGTCTTCCGGAAAGAGATGTGCTCAATGCAGTCCATATGACCCTCTCAATATTAAATGGTCTTACATGTCCTATTGCCAATCCTGAAAAAATTGCAGTTACGGTAAGAGCCGCTGATCTGATACTCGGCCGTGACGATTTTGCAATAAGATATGTAGAGATCGCTCATTAGAATCCTAATAGCTTACTGTTTGTAAATTATTCATTCTTAATATGTCTGGTATCAAACCTGCCCGGAGATGGCAGCCTGCTTTCTATCCTTTCAAAAGAGAAAAATTTGGCAGGAGGCTCCTTGCTAAAACGGAACTTATTATTAAGGGACCACTTTTCGGATGCCGTATGTGTGGAAACTGCCTTCTTCAGGAAACAGCTTTCATCTGTCCTATGGAATGTCCAAAAGGTATGCGAAACGGGCCCTGCGGGGGGATTACACCTGAAAAAAACTGTTATGTAGATGAGACCAGGAAATGTGTATGGTATGCCATTTATAAAAGAGCACTGAAAACGGGTCGCCAGGAAATGCTTCTTGAAGTATTACCCCCGCTCGACTGGTATAAGACAGGTACCGAGACATGGGGAGATGTACTAAGGCAGGTAAAAAAAGTGGGTACAGGAAAATTCATAAAAAGCCTCTTTCTGAAAGATAAGGTCAGGAAAGCTGAAGTATGGGATAGTGTTTTCAGGACGGTCAGGCAGCCTGACTGGTGGAATGGTGATTCTGAATACCATCCTCCTCTCCACAGTGAACCTGTATCGCGACTGGCTAAAGAACTGATGGAGGGGAAGTTTGTTGTGGCTACTGAAGTTACTCCCCCTCTGGGAGCATCAACCGGAAAACTCAGACGCGATATTGAGTCAGTGATGCCCTTTGTTACTGCAATCAACTTTACTGATTCCTCATCGGCACGACCCAAAATGTCAAGCATTGCCTGCAGCAGAATTGCAGTAGAGGCTGGAGCTGAACCTGTATTGCAGATTACATCACGAGATACAACACGAAGTGCTTTACAGGGAGATGTTGTTGGTCTGAATGCCATGGGGATCTATAATGTATTATGTATTACCGGCGATAATCCGGTGATAGGTCCCACTCCGACAAGTTCGATGAATTTTGTTGATATCGACTCTGTTCAGATGCTATGGATTTTAAGAAAGATGAGGGATGAAGGGACTTATCTTGATGGTAGAAAGATGAAGGAATCCCCTAAGTTATTTCTGGGTGCTGCAACTTCTCCTTTTTCATCTGATCCTGTTCTTCAGGCAATGAAGGATACAAAAAAGGTTAATGCCGGGGCACAGTTTTTTCAGACCAACCTGATATTCGAACCTGACAGACTCGATGAATGGCTTGAACAGCTTTATAAACGCAGTATTCTGGATAAGGTATTTATTTTGATTGGTATAGCACCTCTTAAGGGATACAAGGTTGCTGAATATCTGCATACAAAGGTACCTGGTGTAAACCTGCCTGAAAAAATCCTTTCCCGTTTAATGAAGGCCGGGGAATCTGCTCCAGAGGAAGGGGTGCAGATAACACTTGAAATAATCGATTCTGTGAAACATAAGCAGGGAGTCAGTGGAATACATATTATGACCCTGGGTTGGGAAGCAATTGTGGAACGTGTTGTAAAGGAGAGCGGATTGGCTAAATGACAGACGCAAGATTTCAATATTCATTTAAGGATCTCAGGATTAAGACCTCTGATATTGAATTTCTATTAGGGTATGCCGAAAGCAGCGACATGGATATGGTTCAGAACCTTATTGAAGAATCAATGAATGAGGCAGCAGAGATTTGCAATATAAGAGCCGAGTACAGGATATTTAAGAATGTAATTCTCAATGACCGTACTAAAAACATAATTATTAATGATCTGAAATTTGATGTAGATAAGATTATCTTCAACCAAATGAAGAAATCAGAATCAATAGCGGTTTATCTAAGTACTGCAGGAGCGGGGACTGGAGAGAGAAGCAGGGAGATAATGATGGGAGGCGATCCTTTAAAGGGGTATATTCTCGATATTATTGGCAGCCTTGCAGCTGATGCTGCATCCGACTTAATGCAGGAAGAGCTGGCAGTATCCGTAGGACAGTCGGGATTAAAGATTACCAACAGCTATAGTCCGGGTCATTGCGGATGGAATGTTGCTGACCAGCATAAACTCTTTATGTTAATGCCTGATAACTTTTGCGGAATAAGTCTGACTGAATCGGCATTAATGGAACCAATTAAGTCAACCAGTGGCTTTATCGGTATTGGTGAACATGTGCGATACAATAATTATACCTGCAGCTACTGTGATATAAAAGACTGTGCTTACCGCAACCTGCGGGAGG
>CALMJY010000195.1 GCA_937864815.1 uncultured Bacteroidota bacterium | reverse complement strand
AAAGTGTTTCTCTTCCAGATATAAAGAAATCCAGACAAACGAAAGAACAATTTGACAAACACTTTAATGAGCATTATAGTTACATATGGGAGAATCCCGTAAGGTTTCAAGATGTTAAAAGGATAATATGAGGCTGAAAAGACCTATACTTGAATTGCTGGAAGAATTCCTTTCAGAACAAACATTATCGGAAGCAACTTTGATAACGTATGAAAAGAATATCAGGTTGTTCGTTGTCTGGGCAACAAAGAACTGCAGATCTGTTTCTGAACTTGGAAGGGCCGACTTTGTAATATATTATAATTCACTCGTTAAATCCGGGAAGAGTGCAAAGACACTGGATAATTATACAGCAGCTCTCAGGGCTTTCTATAGATGGCTTATCGAGTACCAATACTATGACATTGATATCACCCAGGGAACCCGGAACAAAAGAAAGACATCTGAATATGTTCGGGCGCCGCTCAATATTGAGCAGGCTGATCAGCTGCTGCAGTCATGCAAAGGAGACAGCATATATGATAAACGAAACTATGCAATAGTTAATATTATGTTATGGCTGGGTTTAAGACGCTGTGAGGTCTGCAGGCTAAATATCAGGGATATATTCATTCAGGAGAATAATTATTATATCAGGATCCAGGGCAAAGGACGAATAGATAAAGACGAAGTATTAAGGGTCACAGATGACATCCGTAAGCCTATTGAAGATTATTGGGCATTAAGAACTGATCGTTTCGGGCCAAATACTGCAGCTTTCATTTCACATGCCAGGCGTGGTGAAGTACGCCTTACTCCCGGGTTTATAAGCAAGCTCGTTAAGTGTCAACTGAGAATGATAGGTCTGGATGACAGGATTTATAGCTCTCACAGCCTGCGTCATACTGCTGCAATCCTGGCTATGAAGGCCGGGGCATCAGTCGACCAGGTCAGATCAATGCTTAGGCACAGATCTGCATCTATCACAGAATTGTATCTGAAAGTCCTGGAGAGGGACCAGCAGGCTGGTAATACTGCAATACTCGCCCTGGGTAATTATTACCGGAAACACAAGGAAACACGTCAAAAAGGCCAAAATAGTATTAACATATCAACCCAGTAGTAAAGAAACATACAATTATCTACCGTAAGCAAACATGAATTTACTGTTAGCAAACAAAAATATATGACTTAAATTCACAGTCGGAAGGTTGAAGTAGTGAAAATAATTGTAAGTAACAATATACCATGTGGTTACATGTAAAAACTAACAGACTCCCGGGGGGGGGTAAAATCTCTGGGCAAAAGGCTTCAGCGACCGTAAGCCAAGGCTTTTTCTGCCTCTGTCAAAATTCAAGGGTATATGGGCTAAAAGGTGTAAACACTAAATAAACATTAAATGGAAACACAAATTCAATCAATTACCGTAGATCAGGATTCAGTAAAGTCAATCTTGAATGTATTTTTTAAAACTATAGTTCGTAGTCTGACTTTTCCAGTGAGAATATTCCCTGATATTACTATGCCTGATGAGAAGAAAGAAAATCTTCTTATCAATTCGTCATGGGACACGGGCGCATCATCAACACATATAACAAAATCTGCTGCCCTGAAGCTCGGATTGATTACCAGGAAGGAATTTAGCTTGTGCAATAAAAAAGGCTTTAACCTGGATAGTAAAATAGTGCCGGTAACACTTTTATTCCCTGATAAACGGGTGCAGCTTGTGGGCGCTTATATTGCTGATGATTTTCCTGATGCAGATCTGATTATAGGCATGGATATTATAAATACAGGTAATTTTCAATACAGAGTCAAAAATGGAAAATCTGTTCTGAGTATAGCAAGGGCATTAAATGATATAGAAAAACCGGAATACTCAAAAGACCATCATCCTGACCTGATTAGTTGTGAAATTGACAGGTTTGGCTGCTTTCAGATGAAAGTAGAGTATCCTGGCATTGTAGACCGTTTGATTATACCTGTCATTATCTCTTCATTCCATATTCCTATATACCAACCAGGCAAGGAACAAATAAAGGTAAATTGCATAATTGATACCGGAGCACCAATAAGCTTAATTACTTCCAGGCTTGCAGAGAAGCTTAATCTGACAAGAATAGATGGTAAAGATCAGGTTATAAAAAGCGGAACTGCAAAAGATGGAGATATATCTGTGATTTTTTGTCAGTTTATGGAATATTATGATATTGAAATTGTTGTTCAGGTCAAGGATGACGATCATCCTGATTATGATTTTATTTTGGGTATGGACCTGATATCTTCGGGATCCTTGGGAATAATCAATTTTAATAACCAAACGACTCTTCTCTTGACTTTAAGTTCAAATACATAAGAATTTTATTTCACGGAATAAAAGAAGTTTGTATATTTGTACTAACCAACAGCGACAAATGGTTAGTTTATACATATTAGAAAATATATGGCCCCTGGGGTTGTTATTCCGGGTTTCCTTCGTCGCTGTTGGTTTCCGGGAGAGAATATCCAGGGGCTTATTATTAATTAAAAACCAACAGCGACATGAAAAAGGAAGTTTTTTATCTGAACCAGGAGTCATACCATTTAGTTAAGTGGTTTACATTTCCTGCCGGGCGCCGAACAGCAGGCCCGGAGCTGATCAACCTGATTGAAAAGTATTATTATCTGAATTGAACATTTATGTTTAACCTTTAAATTATTTGCATTATGGAAACAACAAACTTGGAAAAACAGGGAATTATTTCATGTAACGAAATTTTCACTGAAGAAAACGGCAGTAAAGTAATGAGGCTTGTCGATTATGATCTCTCAGGACTTAAGTTTCTTATTGAAACAGGAGGGATTGATTTTATAATTGACGGCTTAAAAGATCTCTATGATGATCTGGTCCTTGAAACACTTAAATCATTAGAAAATCATGAGAGCAAGAGCGGTATTTCTGAAAACAATCCGAATTTTTCAGATCAGATGTTTGTTCTCAATGCCTTGCGAGAACTTTTTGAAGAGGCAAAAGAAAATACCTATTCAAAAAAATTAAAAGACTATCCCATAGTTAAGGAAAGAAACAATGATCGGAATTATTTATCAGCAATACAGAATTGACGGAGGTCCAAGAATAGCCTGGTTTGAGTGGGAGTGAAAAGGTTTTAACAGAGAATTGAGTTTTAAAAATGTCGGGAAAGTGTCGGGAAAATAGAGTAAATAAAAAAGCGCAATTAAATGATAATCAATTAATTACGCTTAAAAAGTGTCGGGGTGGCAGGATTCGAACCTGCGACCCTCTGGTCCCAAACCAGATGCGCTAACCGGGCTGCGCTACACCCCGTTTAAAATGAGAACGCAAAAATATCATAATTTTTTCAATATCAAACAGACTGATGATTTTTTAAATTTTTTTACACCAAAACTGTTTCTCTGAAATACTCGATTGTCCTGGCCAGCCCTTCTTCCATCTGTATTTTGGGAGACCAGCCTAGTTCCTTCCCGGCCAGTGATATATCAGGTTGTCTTTGCATAGGATCATCCGGAGGTAATGGCATCTTAATTATTTTCGATTTGGAACCTGTAAGCTTTATAACTTTCTCAGCAAGTTCAAGGATTGTAAATTCATTTGGGTTACCGATATTGACGGGTCCTGTAAACTCTTCACGCGACGCCATCATTCTTATCATCCCTTCAACCAGATCATCAATGTACTGAAAGCTTCGGGTCTGCATACCTTCGCCATAAATTGTAATATCTTTATTCTGCAGAGCCTGGACAATAAAATTTGATACCACTCTTCCATCATTCGGATGCATTCTTGGGCCGTATGTATTGAATATCCTTATTATCTTGATTTTTACATTATTCTGTTTATGATAGTTGACAAAGAGAGTCTCGGCTGCACGTTTTCCTTCATCGTAGCATGCCCTTTCGCCAATCGGGTTTACATGGCCCCAGTAACTTTCAATCTGCGGATGAATCTGCGGATCGCCGTATACCTCACTGGTTGATGCCTGAAGGATTTTTGCCCTTATCCGTTTTGCAAGTCCGAGCATGTTAATGGCACCCATCACCGAAGTTTTAATTGTCTTTATTGCATTATACTGATAGTGAACAGGTGAAGCCGGACACGCCAGATTGTAGATTTCATCCACTTCAATAAAAAACGGCATTGTAACATCATGTCTGATCAGTTCGAAGTATGGATTATTGATCAGGTGTATAATATTTTGCTTCTGCCCTGTGAAGTAGTTGTCAAGGCAAACCACTTCGTTTCCATCTTTAAGCAGTCTGTCACACAGATGAGAGCCAATAAAACCTGCCCCACCAGTCACCAAAACCTTCTTTCTTATCATGCTTAATCCTTTATTTGGATGTACCTATTCCAATACAATAATATGTGAATCCGTTCAGCTTCATCTCGCTTCGGTCAAAAATGTTTCTTCCGTCAAAAATAACAGGGGACTTCAGTAATTTCTTTATTACTTCAAATTTAGGAAACCTGAATTCAGGCCATTCAGTAATTAATGCCAGGCAATCTGCATCAATCAGAGTTTCATATTGATCATTTAAAAATGTAACAGAATTACCGAATATCTTACGTGCTGATTCTATGGCTACCGGATCATAAGCCCTGACATTTGTACCTTCATTCAATAACTTTTTAATAATTACTTCAGAAGGTGCCTCCCGCATATCGTCAGTCTGAGGCTTGAATGAGAGACCCCATACTGCAACTGTCTTACCTTTTAATTTGCCTGAAAAATGTTTATATATTTTATTGAATAACAGTGCTTTCTGATCATTGTTTATTGCTTCAACTGCTTTTAGCAGCCGAAGGTCATAGTTGTTTTCTCCTGCAGTATTAATCAATGCTTTAACATCTTTTGGAAAGCAGGATCCTCCATAACCAATTCCGGGATATATAAATTTGTTCCCTATCCTTGGGTCTGATCCTATTCCCTTCCTGATCATGTTTATATCAGCTCCCGTCAGCTCGCAGAGGTTCGCAATATCATTCATGAAACTGATCTTTGTTGCAAGCATTGAGTTGGCTGCATATTTCGTCATTTCTGCAGAAACAATATCCATAAAAATCAATGGATGCCCATTGAGAGTAAATGGTTTATACAGACTTTTCATTATTTCTTCTGCCCGTGCTGAATCGAGACCAATTATTATCCGGTCAGGTTTAAGAAAATCCTCTACTGCAGCTCCCTGTTTTAAAAATTCAGGATTTGATGCAATATCATAATCAATTGACAGCCCTCTTTTATCCAATTCTTCCTGCACTGCTGATCTGACTTTTTTTGAGGTACCAACCGGTACTGTACTTTTTGTGGCAATCAATAAATAATTGTTCATGTATTTACCACAGTTACGTGCAACCTCAAGTACATAACTCAGGTCTGCGCTACCGTTTTGATCAGGAGGAGTGCCTACAGCTATAAAAACTACTTCGGCATCCCTAAGTGCTTCCTCAATTCTTGTAGTAAAGGTTAACCTTCCTTTTTTTACATTACGGTGTATTATTTCCTCAAGGCCAGGCTCAAATATTGTTGGAATACCTTTGTTTAGATTGTCAATCTTTTCTAAGTCAACATCCACACATACTACATCTATACCCACTTCGGAAAAGCAAGTGCCACTTACAAGACCAACATAACCCGTACCTACTACAACAATTTTCATAAATTAATATTTTTTATTTGCTGAAATGAATTTCAAATATAGACAATGTAGACTGGATATCAAACGGAACTTAAAGGTCTATTTATTGTCATCTGCCGCTCCGCATTTTTTCCCCTTCTGAGTTGCAGCATATGAAATTCCTGTTACCTGATCGGTATAGATCATTACAGGGTGCGCTATAGCTCCCTTTACAATACTCATTATATGTCCGCGACCTCTCAGGTTGTCAATAACGGATTTATCAGTGCTGTAAATATCAAGTGCTGAAAGTTTACCCCGTCTGACAGATGGATCAGGAGAGGGATTAAACGAATCCTCAATATGATGTGTATAAAACCTTGGAGAGCCAATTACTTCCTCAGGTATCATACCAAATTCAGCAACATCGAGGAAAAGCTGAAGAGATACCTGGTCCTGCATGTCACCTCCTGCCACGCTCATCGCCAGATAAGGGTTATCGTCTTTCAGAACAATGGTGGGAGTAAGTGTAATCCTCGGTCTTTTTCCGGGTGCAATGGAGTTGGGATGGCCTATTTCCGTATTAAGACTGCTGAGTCGGGTGTTATGGGCAATTCCCAGACTTTCACATATGCCATATTCAGGATTGGCACTTGGTGTTGCTGCAACAACATTTCCCCATTTATCAATCACAACGCATGTTGTTGTACCCTTTTCACCAGGCCTGTATTCCCCGGGTCCTCCAAGTGCTTTCATATTTAGCGGATCTCCGGGCCTTATTTCAGGAGAAGCTGTCTTCATATCAATAAGAGGGTACCTTATCTTTGCATATTGATCCGAAATCAATGATCTGAGAGGAACATTGACAAAGGACGGATCTCCGTAGTATTTGTCACGATCGGCGTAGGCAAGCTTCATGGCTTCTGCCGTTACATGAATGTAATCGGGGGAGAAAAATCCCATTGATTTCAGGTTAAAATTCTCCAGGATTTTAAGTGACTGAAGCAAAACAGGTCCCTGTGTCCAGGTATTGCATTTATAAACAGTCAGTTCTTTATATTTTACCGAGACAGGCTCTTCTATTATGGTCTTATGAGCAACGAGATCAGATTTCCGTAAAAAGGCGCCGGAACTTAGATAATAAGTGTTCAGTTCATCAGCGATGTCGCCTTTGTAGAAACGGTCACGAGCAGCTCTTATCCTGTCCTCCCGTGAACCAGCAGTATTTTTCTCTGATTCAACCAGTTTCCTTAATGTGACTGCAAAATTTCTGTGCCATTCTTTTTTATTTGAATCAAGGATCGACAGTGTGGGTTTTATTATTTCTTCAAACGACATAGTCCCTTTTATTTCCAGTGCAGTCAGTACTGTGCTGACAGCACTTGGTACAGTGGCTGATTTTATGCCGCTCTTCGGAATCCCGTTTTGATAGTACCAGGCAATAGCTTCAGGATCAAGGGGGGCACTACCCATCCCATTGAAAACAATTACTTTCTTTTTACCTGATTCATAAAACATGAATGGGACTTCTCCTCCGATACAAAATAATCCATAATCGGATACGGCGAGATTGAATATGACTGCTGCTGCTGCATCTACAGCATTTCCGCCATGGTTCAGCATCAGCAGGCCGGCTTTAACAGATGCAGATGGACCTGCTGCTATAATACCCTCTTTCCCCGAAGCTTTGGAATCAGGGTTCTGTGATTTTAGTAATGATCTTTGAGAAGCCACACAAATAACAATTAAAATAATCGAAATGTAATAATTTCTCATGCTTGCAGTATTTGGTTATTATCCGGTATAAAGAATATTTAGTCTCTCACAGTAATCACAATTCCGCTTGCAGGAGTTTTTCCCTTTGTATTCAGAGAGGTTGGTTTTGTTATTTCTTTGGAATCCAGGAAAATATGGATATAATAGATTCCTGTCTTTGAAAGTTTCAGAGGAATATTGTATCTGTTTCCCGATTTGAACCCGGATAAATCCCATGCTGTATAACTCAGGTACTGCTCCTCCGTGAAATCGGCATAGCTTCTCAATCTTTTAATCTGAGCCGGTGTCATTGGTTTGGGATAGTTTTCACGATATACCACCATGAAGTAGGGATATTCCTTACCGGCTGGTTTTATATTCAATGTAAAATTCTGATCAATTTTTACCACAGACGGAATATTTTCGAATTCAAGGTACCTGTCAATAAATTCTTCATAATACCTGAACTGTTTTTCAGAAATGAAATATCCTATTCCTGCATAGTTGTGATATTTATCAATTATGGTTTTCTTATGTCCGTCATTGGGTGCCCTTTCGGCCATGAATGTACCATGGCCTTTCTTCATCATTGAAAGAATTGCAGAAGAGGAAATTTCAAACCCGTCTGTTGTCCATTCACCAAATGCATTTTCAGAAACATGGTCATATCCTCCTGCAAATGCATACCTCTGATATGGTGTTTCTCCAGCCATATTCCAATGACCAACATAGTCATTTTTTGCCGCTTCGGCGCACATTTTATTTGCAACCCTTGATGCAAGAATATCAAGCCTTACAGGCTGAGCCCTGAATTTTTTCCTGCTGATGTTTATTACCTCAAGCTGAGCAAGCTTTAGTTTCAGAGCTTCTGTATCATCCTTATATTCCGATAGCCTGGTTTCGCTCTCATTGAGCCTGATGTACTCATCAATATCCCGGGTTTTGGAACCAGATAACTGTTTGGGAAGAATTGAATGGGGAAGACAGATCAATACAACGATTAGTATTACGAATATTTTAATTGTTTTCCAGAGTTTTCTGAACATAATTCTTTTATGGTTGTTTTGTTTTGTAAATAAACCAATAAAATATTAACAGGAAAGTTAAAATTAATTAATTTACTATGAGCAAACAGAAGTATTTATCACTTTTTTCATTGATGCTGATATCAGTATCATTGAGTGCACAATCATCAGGATTTTATGATTTTAAAGTAAAAACTCTTGAAGGACAGGAATTTGATTTCAGTTCCCTCAAAGGAAAAAAAGTAATGGTGGTTAATGTTGCGTCAAAATGTGGTCTTACACCGCAATACAAGGAACTGGAGGAGGTGTATGAAAAGTACCAGTCAGATAATTTTGTTATTATCGGCTTTCCTGCCAATAATTTTATGAACCAGGAACCCGGAACAGCTTCCGAAATCCGTAAATTCTGTACAGACAACTATGGTGTAACATTCCCGATAATGGAAAAAATATCTGTAAAAGGAGATGATATGCATCCTGTTTACCAGTGGCTCACATCAAAATCAAAAAACGGGGTCAGGGACTCTGAAGTTTCATGGAATTTTCAGAAATACCTTATTGATGAAAAAGGAAATCTTGCTGAAGTTATTCCTCCAAAGGAAAAACCAACATCTGATAAGGTTTTGGCATGGATTTCGGAATGACAGATTCATTTGAGTTTGTCATTCCGAGCGTTAGCGAGGAATCTCCAGAACATATCAGAAAATTTGTTTATGATTGCGATACTCAAATTATTATTTGTTATTCTCTAAGGCAAATTCAGATCCTGATCCCCATTACCATGATATCATCAATCTGAGGCAGATTTCCTCTCCAGTTTTCAATTTCCTCATCAAGCATACATTTCTGGGTTTCCATTGGTTCTCTGTGAATTGAAACAAGAAATTCTCTGAATTTCTGAGATTTATATTTTTTTGCCTTTGGTCCGCCAAACTGATCAGTATAGCCATCTGAGAAGAGATAAATGACATCTCCTTCCCGGCATTCAAGAATATGGTTTGAAAATTCGTTCTTTTCAGCTGCATACCTGCCTATGTCTATTTTATCTGCAGGGTATATTTTTATCTCACCGTCCCTGATAAGATACAGAGGATTATGAGCACCGGAGAACTGCAGCCTTTTTGTGGCCGGATCAAAAATGCAGAGACTTATATCCATGCCATCGTTTGTGGTAAGCTCTCTTTCCCTTCCCTGGTGCAGCGATTCCTGAATACGTTCCCTAAGCAGATCAAGTACAGTAGAAGCTTTGCAGATCTGAAGTGATTTGACAATATCATTAAGTGCACTTATCCCCAGCATGCTCATGAATGAGCCAGGTACACCGTGTCCGGTGCAGTCGCCTACCGAAAAGAAAAGGTGAGTGTTGTTTTTTGCTATCCAGTAAAAATCACCGCTGACAATATGACAAGGTTTATTAAGAATGAAATACTCTTTGATGAGGTTGTCCATGAGTTTTTTAGGCGGAAGCACAGCCGTTTGTATTCTGCTGGCGTACCGTATGCTTGACTGTATCTCCTCTTTCTGTGCTTCAATCTGATCACGCTGTTCTTCAGCAATGTCCCTCTGACGAGCAATTTCAGTCTTCTGTATTTCCAGTTCCCTGTTCTTGTTTCTTATCTCTTCGGTCCGCCGGGCTACTTCAATTTCAAGTTTTTCCTTATCCTTTTCAAGCTTTGATACACGCTGTTTTATATACAAATAAACACCTGCCACTACTAACAATAATACACTTGCAATAAACCACAATCTTTTCCAGAAAGGAGGACTTACTGTAAATGAATATAATGATTCATCAGAGGAATGCCATGTTTTTTTATCAAGACTAACTTCCACCCGAAAGGTATATTTGCCATGAGGAAGCTGAGAGTAGGTGAGGGTCTGATTGCGATTGGAATACAGCCATTCAAGATCATATCCTTCCAGTTTGTAACGGTAAGTCATACCTTCCGGATTAGTGAACCAAATACCTGTATAACCAAATGTAAAATTGTTTTCATTATACCGGAATTTAGCCCTCATTTCATCAATAGGATTATAAAAGAGGTTTTTTACCGACAGAAAGACTTTGGGTATTTGGCCTATAAGTTTCAGATAATCAGGATTGTATATAATTATTCCTGTTTCAGTGCCTATCCATACGTGGCCATCCTTATCGGTGTACACAGAGTTCAGTACCGGATACTGATACCCCAGTCCTGAGTTTTCCCCGAGTTCAAGCAACAAGCCCTTATCTGGTTTGTAGAATGAAAAACCTTTTTTAGAAATTACTACAAGGTTATTCAGCTTGTCAAAAACAATAGATTGAATCTCGTCAAAGCTGATTCCTTCTTCCCTGCCGATTAGTTTTGTACTGTTTGAGGTAATCCTTATTAATCCTTTTTCACCTGTATTGAACCAAATATCTCCGGTTGAATCAATAGCAACACTATAAAGCTGGGGAAATCTTACATTTTCATTCCGGATCAGTATCAGACTGTCCTTCTGAATGTATGCCGGATATTTCAGTGATCCTGCAATCCAGGTTCTGCCTAATGGATCGGTTTTTGTTGCCCAGATGTATGTATTCAGTAGTTCCGGATAGTTAAACCTGTGAAAAGCTGATATATCAATGTCAAAGCATGATACCCCACCTCCAAGGGTTGACATCCATACGAGGTTACCACTTCCGGAAATTGAGATCACATTATTGTCATTCAACTGACCGGGTGCGATATACCGATTGAATTTCAGACTTTTGGGGTTTATTCTCAGTGCTCCGTTCCCATATGTTCCTGCCCATATATCTCCTCCGGGATCAGAATAGAGTGAGATAAAATTATCAATAAGGCCAAGTTTTTTACTGATGTTTTCCCATTCGTATTTGCCGGTATTGTCCTGTATGCCCCGATACAAACCAGCTTCACTGCATACCCAGAGATCATTGTTTTTATCGTGTGTTATACTGTATGCCATCAGAAATGGGGTACCATTATTTTTATTAAGGAATACAAAAGCAGGGGGTAGTGCCTGAATTATGCCCTGTTTTCCTCCAATCCAGATATTTTCCTCACTATCCTTAATAATTGTATTTATCCTGTTCGAAATAAGGCCTTCCTGCTCCCTTAACTGATGGTAAAGCGGGATTCCGGACTTTGTCAGCTTGAGTTGAACAACTCCCTGCTTTTCCGTACTGATCCAGAAATCATCTTCCAAACTCATCGCCAGACCTGTTACCGGGCCAAATTCCCATCCATGAATAGGGTTGAAGCTCTTATTCTCAGTATTATATACCGACAATCCTTTCTCCTCTGTACCTATCCATATTCTGCCATCAGCAGTTGATTTAAGCGTCCTTACAATATTATCATTAAGTCCATCTTTCATTGACAGAACTTCACATTTCCAGTCAGAGATCCTTGTAATACCGTTGTCGGTTGCCAGCCAGAATATACCTTTACTATCCTTTTCAATATCATATACATAGTTGTCGGATAATCCCTGGTCTGTATCTATGTTGGTCAGATATCTGCCATCATATTTATATATACCTTCACCCAGTGTTGAAAACAGAATCAGGCCAGCACTGTCAGTTTCGATATCTGTTATTTCTATATTCCCAAGTCCTTCCTCAGGCTTAAAGGGCCAGAAAACATTTCCGTCATAGCGGGTAATCTTCCCTGATTTATGACCGATCCACATTTCACCCTTACCGATGGTCTTAATGGCAGTTATATGATTTTCTGCAAGTCCTTCTGATACAGTGTATTCAACATAGTTAATTCCGTCAAACCTGAACAGACCGTGATCAGTCCCGAACCATATTAATCCTTCAGGTGATTGATATATTACCTCCACATTATACTCTTCCTTACCCTTAAAAAGCTGATGAGGTTTAAGAAAAGGAGTTTGTGCTGATACCTTACTGACGAATAATACCAGACCTGATAACAGGACCAAAAGGAATATTTTCTTCATATTAATTATCGGCTGAAGTAAGTGAAAAGCTTATTTCCACCTTTATTTCTTCTGCTATCTTCTGATTGAGTATTGAAGGGATACTGATATTATGGTCGGCAAGAAAAACAGTAAATGCTGCCGTGACATCAATTTTTTTCTCGCTTACAGTAAGATCACATCTTACAATTCTGTCATTTTCAACCCCATGGATATACATTTTCCCTTTAGCCCTTACCTTATAGGTGCCAGGAACTGAGAGATCGATCTCTTCAATTATTTTCCCCTTGAATGTAGAATTCGGATATGTATCTGTCTCCATATAATCTTCATTGAAATGGGTTTTCTGCAGGCTGCTGTTAAAACCCTCAAAGGTTTTTGTTGGAACAAGGAAAGAGAAGGATCTGTCGGAAATGTTAATTGCTCCGGTCAGATTTTTACTTGATGCTTTGATTACCTCAAGAGGAGCATCCGATTGGAAGCTGGCCTGACCGTTCCTGCAGGTATAAATACTGCCTTTTTCCTGGAATCCGGATATTACCAGCATTCCAGGAATCAGCAAAACTGAAATAATCTTCTTTATATAAGATTTAATCATCTGTCAATTTCCTTTTTTGTTTCTTTTCCCTGTATGGAAAACTCTGTAAATATTGAATCCGAAATAGATATCGCCTTCCGACCACTTGCCTTCAGTCTCAGTAATATATCCCCTTGCAAACATAAGTTGTGAATTGGTAGCCATAATCTGGAAAACATGTCCGGCAGCTTCAATATCGAATCCCAGCCCAAGTGAATTGGCAAAATCATCAGCAGTTTTTCCGGGCAGAAGCCAGTAGTATTCTCCGTTAATTGAAAACCTTTTTGTTAACTTGTATCTTCCGCCAGCTCCGATTGCAAAAATGTTATTCTGATCCTCAGGTGTTGGCACAAGGTTTTTATGAACATACGAAGGTGCAAGCTGTAGTGAGAGATTCCTGTTGAATTTTCTGGAAATCAGGATTTGTGTTGCATATGAAAGTCGTGATGAGAAAAGGTTTTCCCTGTCAGGTTCTTCCCATTTCAGTGTTTTGATAAAGACAGCCTGGTAAAGTGATACAGTCACCGGGATATTTTTAACCCCGGTCTGCTGGCGGAGCACTTTGACTTTTATTGCACCATCATAAGTTTTTTCATAGGTGCTTCTGCCTATCGACAGTCCGACTATATCCTTAAGTCCATATTCAAATCCCAGCCGGGTTGTGCCCTGGTCTATCCCGAAAAGTGTATAAATTCCCTGGTTGATTGCTCCGAACCTGTGGGAAATGTTGAACTGCAGGTCCATATGACCCGGGATCTCAGTTGATTGGCCGTTTACGATTGTAGTCCCTTTGAAAGCAGCGTTTGCATAATCGGGGGAACTGTTATCGGTTAAACTGCCAACTATCTGGTCAAGGTCCTGTGAAAATACAGTTATGCTGCATAGAAAAATAAGAATTATGAACAGAAGATATTTTCTCATTATTTCAGTTTTCCGGTGCACCATTATCAAGCCATGTATTTATCAGTTCAAGCTCACATGCAGGTAACTTACCTCTGTCCTTAGGCATTTTCACATATCCGTCAAGATGGTTAACAACGCCTCTTAGTCTGCCGTCATTTACTACAATCATTTCACTTTCATAGCTATCATGCCTTACTCCATTGTAGCTTACATCCTCACCATGACAAACAACACAGTTCGTCTCCATTATTGCAGAGATCTTTGAATCCCATGTGACATTGGATGTGTCGCATTCGGGAATTCCATACAGATCATATTCATTATTGTTGACACAGGAAATCGATACAACTGTAATAAATAGAAATATTAAAAAAGCATATATGACCGGTTTTATGAACATAATGCTAATGAATTGAAGACATGTAAATATAGAAAAAATAAGAATACAATATTGGAAAGTGGTACTCACTAACTTTATGAAAGGCAATGAGTACGGGTACTGTTTTATGTCTTACTTATTCCGAAATGGTAAGGATATTACCGGATTTGCTTACTGTATATGTTTTAAGGGCCACAACAGCAGGTCCCTCTACTACAGCCCCTGTTAATGAGAAAACAGAACCATGACTGGGGCATTGAAGATTATTGGAATTTGAATTATAACTTACCTGAGTACCCTGATGCGTACAGGAGGCCGAAAGAGCCACAAAACCATTTGTTCCGGTATTTACTATAATAATACCACTGACTACTTTGGATCCACCTGCACTGGCAAGAACTGCATATTCATTCTGAGAAATATCAATTTTGAGATCATTTTTTATAACAGGCCCTTTAGGAATCGGATCTGTTGGTCTGTATTCAGATTTTTCACAGCTTGTTATTAGGCCAGGTACAAGTACCAGTGCTGTTGTTCCCATCACAACCCGTTGAATTAATTGCCTTCTGTCCATGATTGAATATTATTATCATCTATTTATATAACAAACAGCCTTGCATTTTGTTTACCTTATGTATATTTTTTTAATTAATATTGTGATTGTTTTAGCTTTATTTCATTTGGTTTATAAAGTATTGTAATTTCAAACATATATTAATAAAACTCATCTGATATATTATGCCACTAAATATTCCTGATAAGCTTCCTGCAATTGAATTTCTTCAGAAGGAAAATATTTTCGTTATGGATGAATCCAGGGCAACACATCAGGATATTCGTCCGCTTAAGATCGCTCTTCTGAACCTGATGCCGGTAAAAATAACCACAGAAATTGACCTGGTCAGGATCTTATCCAATTCTCCGTTGCAGGTTGAACTTGAACTAATTAAGCTTGCAACTCATACATCAAAGACCACTCCAAAGGAGCATATGCAGGCATTCTATAAGGATTTCCAGCATATTGTAAATCATAAATATGACGGACTTATTATAACCGGAGCTCCTGTTGAACAGATGCCATTTGAAGAGGTTTCTTACTGGGAGGAGCTTAAAGGCATTTTTAACTGGGCCAGGACAAATGTTACATCATCAATGTTTATCTGCTGGGGAGCTCAGGCAGCGCTGTATCATTATTATGGTATTCCCAAATATCCTCTTGAAAAGAAAATGTTCGGGGTATTCAGGCATACAAAGGCTGATCCAAATCATCCGCTTTTCAGGGGCTTCGATGATGTATTCTATGTTCCCCACAGCAGGCATACTGAAATAAAAAAGAAAGATATTCTGAAAGTACCTGGTCTGAAAATCCTTTCAGAATCTGATGTGTCTGGTGTGAACATAGTGGCAGCTGCTAACGGACGTGAATTTTTTCTCACAGGTCATGCGGAATATTCTCCGGATACACTTGATAAAGAATATAAGCGGGATCTGTCAAAAAATCTTCCGATTGAATTGCCTGTTAACTATTATCTGAATAATAATCCTGAAAACAAACCTCTCGTACAGTGGCGTTCTCATGCCAATCTGCTGTTTGTTAACTGGCTGAATTATTTTGTATATCAGATTACCCCGTATAATATTGAGAAGATAGGGTAGGTACCCCTAAATCCCCCAGAGGGGGACTTAAGCCCCCCCCTTGGGGGGCAGTGGGTAGTCAGAATACTTTA
>CALMJY010000194.1 GCA_937864815.1 uncultured Bacteroidota bacterium | reverse complement strand
GAAGAAAAGATATTCAGTATACCGACTGGTACGGACATCAGCTTGACAGTAAGCTGCTGGATCTGCTGAAGAAATACTAAAAAGGCAGGATCCTAAGAGTGCAAATTACAGGTTCCCCTCCTGGGAGGGGGGAGGGGTGGGTTATATAAAACATCCCCCTCGCCCCCTTCAAAGGGGGATTTCCTGTAGACTGTAGCCCGTTGCCGGTAGCCTTTATTTTATCTGCATTGCATCACTCCCCTGAAATAGCCGAGCGATTCAGCTATACCGGCAAGTGGGTCTTTCATATCTTTCTCATATTCCAGACTGCACATTCCTGAGAAACCTATCCTTCTAAGTGCAGCTATAACACCGGGAATATCAATTATTCCCCTGCCAATCTCAACCATTTTGCCATCTTTGGTATCTTTGTCAACATCTTTAATATGAACGTCGAATATTCTTGATCCGTATTTCAGAATGTCAAATACAGGATCCTTTCCATCTCTTCTGGTATGTCCTATATCTATACAAATGCCCATTCTTCTGTCCTTATCCCAGATATTATTCCAGATATCAGCGGCATTCGGAAAGAGAGGATTGTCTGGTCCGTGATTGTGAATTGCAAGCCGGATATCATATTCCTTTATTTTCTTTTCAACATATGGCAGAAGTGCATATTCAGGGGCACCTACTATGAGCTTAACTCCGGCCATTTTAGCATATTCAAATGATCTGTCAACCTCCTGTTCTGTCTTCATATATACAACCCCGACTGCATAAGGATTTATATCCCCTGCCCTGAATTTTGAAATAACCGATGTTATCTGATCCTTAGTACTGGTATAGGGCATATGAAAATCCTTTATTGAAAGATTTGATACCCCTGCCCTCTTCATCATCTCGATAGTCTGTTCGACTGTAAATTCCTTAAAGGAATAACCTGCCATACCAAGTTTAAACAGATCCCTGGCATCTGCCTGGTGCTGGGTAATAACAGGCGAACTATAGGCAGATGAAACTCCTGCAGCAAGAATCCCTGTTCCTGCTAACTTGAAAAACTGACGTCTTGTTTTCATTTTAAACTTTTTTATTTATACTATTCACTCCTGCGAACAATCATATTATTGTCAAGCAATCTGCTGTTGTATGTCTGCATTATTGCTTTCAGCTTATCTTCCATTAATCCCTGAAGCTCAGGATTGGTACCTGTTATATTTTTCTCCAGAAAGATATCACTTTTATAATTGAAAAGACCCAGACTTTTCTTATCTACCATTTCAAGTATATGATCTCTCATGTAAAGGTGATAATTACTGCCATTGGTATTGAAACCGAATGATTCCTTACTGTCATCTAGAAGATTATTACCAAATGCAATGAATTCCTCATCATAATTAAGGTAATGAAGCACTGTCGGCATAATATCTATCTGCTGTGCAATCTTCTTCCTTACACCTTTAAGTTCACTTCCCGGCCTGTAAAAAATCACAGGTATGCTGTATGATCCGAAATCATTCTGAAACTCCTTGTGTACTGATTCATTTGTATGGTCAGCCGTAATCACAAAAAGGGTATTTGAAAACCATTCCTCCTTTGATATTTTATTGAATAACTCTCTCAGGGCAAAATCGGTATATCCGACAACCTCAACAATCGGGGCAGCACCTTTTTTAAATTTACCGCGATATTTTTCAGGGACTTCAAAAGGATGGTGAGATGACACTGAGAAGATAGATGTCATAAAAGGTTGTCTGAAGGTACTGATCTTTTCAGCGAAAAAATTGAAAAAAGGCTCATCCCAGACACCCCACATACCGTCAAAATCATCCTTATCGGGATACTGATCAAGCCCAAAGTAGTCATCAAATCCAATCATCCTTGCAAAGGAGTCAAA
>CALMJY010000193.1 GCA_937864815.1 uncultured Bacteroidota bacterium | reverse complement strand
GCAACAGGATCTATAAAAGAAATTTCATTAAGCGATGCATCAGTTCTTTTAAGCTATTCCAAGAAGGTAGTGATTGTTCCGGGTTACGGGCTTGCAGTAGCGCAGGCGCAGCATATCTGTCATGAGCTTGATAAATTACTCGATGAGAAAGGTGTGGAGGTTAAATACGCAATACATCCTGTTGCAGGAAGGATGCCGGGACATATGAATGTTCTTCTTGCTGAGGCAGATGTGCCATATGAGCAGCTTATTGAAAGCGATGAGATCAATCCCGACCTTCCAAATACGGATGTGCTGATTGTAATAGGTGCCAACGATGTTGTGAATCCTGCCGCGGAGGATGATCCTTCAAGTCCCATCTATGGAATGCCAATTATAAAAGCACGCGAATCAAAAAATATTATAGTTATGAAACGCGGTATGGGGAAAGGTTACGCAGCTATTGAAAATATGCTGTTCTTCAATGATAAGACAAGGATGCTCTTCGGGGATGCAAAGAGTACTCTTCAAAACCTTGTTAACGAAGTAAAAAGCCTTTAGCAAAAGCATAATTATAAGATGAATCTGTTTCTCAAACGACTTGGCTTACTGCGCAAGTCGATGAAAAAGAGTAAGATAAATGTGTATCTTATTCCATCGGCGGATCCTCATCTTGGTGAGTATATTCCTGATTTCTGGCGCATTATCCATTGGCTTACAGGTTTTACAGGATCAGCAGCTACAGTTGTTGTAACAGATAAATTTGCAGGCTTATGGACCGATTCACGATATTTTATCCAGGCCGAAGAGCAGCTGAGGGATACCGGTGTTACACTGATGAAGCCGGTAAATGATAATACACCTGACTTAAATACATGGATAAAAGATAATACTCCGGAAGGAGGAAAAGTCGGTTTGGATGGGAGACTCTTTTCAATTACAAGATACAGGAGTCTTGCAGCATCATCGAAAGATAAAAAAATAAGAATTGTTACAGGAAGTGATCTGATCACTGATTTATGGGTTGACAGGCCATTAATGCCGGAATTTATGGCATTTGACCATGATATAAAATACACCGGAATTACAAGCAAAGAAAAAATTGACAGGGTAAGGGAGAAAATGAGGTCTGAAGGACTTGATTATCATCTGCTTACTTCTCCCGATGATATCATGTGGCTCCTGAACATACGCGGACGAGATGTTAAATACAGCCCCATACTTTTATCATTTGCATTAATAGGAGCAGACCAGGTTCTTTTGTTTGCGGATGAGAAGAAGATCCCGTTTAAAATGGCTTCAGGCTTCGATAAGCTAAATATCGTTTTACTTCCATATGAGGAGGTAACAGGAATACTTTCAAACCTGAATCCGGGATCGTCTCTTCTTATTTCACCATCCTCCACCTCAACAGCTCTGTATAAATCAGTTGCGAAAGGAATCCAGGTCAGAGAGGATATCAGTATCGTAGCGAGAATGAAAAGTATAAAGAACAAAACCGAGATAGCAAACATCGATAAGGTGATGGTTAAGGATGGTGTTGCACTAACCAGGTTCTTTTACTGGCTGGAGAGAAACACCGGAAAGGATAGTATATCTGAACTTAAACTCACATCTCAGCTTGAAGTATTTCGTTCAGAGCAGGAAAATTACCTGGGTCCCAGCTTCAGTACAATAGCTGCATTCAATGAACACGGAGCACTTCCGCATTACAATGTAACAACTTATAGTGACTCAAAAATAAAGGGAAGCGGACTATTGCTTGTTGATTCGGGAGGTCAGTACCTTGACGGCACAACAGATATAACCAGAACTATTGCCATAGGAAGAGCTACTGCACAGCAGAAAAGGGATTTTACCCTTGTTCTCAAAGGCATGATCAATCTTGCACTTGCCAGGTTTCCTTATGGTACGAGAGGAGTACAGCTTGATATACTTGCCCGACGACCTTTATGGGAGCATGGACTTAATTATGGTCATGGTACTGGTCATGGTGTGGGTTTTTGCCTGAACGTCCATGAAGGTCCGCAGAGCATAGGTCCGGGAGCTAATCCCGATTCAAGAAATGTGATCGAGCCCGGAATGCTGATTTCAAATGAACCAGCCATTTACAGGGAGGGAGAATATGGCATAAGAACAGAAAATCT
>CALMJY010000192.1 GCA_937864815.1 uncultured Bacteroidota bacterium | reverse complement strand
CACCAAAATGAATATATATTTGTAAAAGCTGAATGACTTATTCACCAAACCCTAAATAGAATTTTCTCCAGCATTTCGGAACTAGTTTTTTACAGGAAGAAAGGAGTAATTTTTTCCATAGTACATCATCTGCCCGAGGTAATCATCTGTATATTCAACAGTTACATCTGTGATTTTACCATCTGTATTGTAAACAGGCACGAGGATCGGATTAATAAAACCTGTATAAGGTGCCAGATTCAGCTTTGCATACCTGTCCAGAACCTCGGCATGCAGTTTCTGGTCAATTTTTACTCCATAGTCCTCAATCAGCTTCTTCCCTGCTTCAAAATCACCTTCAGATTTTATTCTCTGTATCTCTTTCAGTAACTGGCCAAAAAGGGTTCTCAGCTTCTGATAATCATTAATCTTAACATAGGTCTTACCGTCACGGGTGACCATTTCAATTACGTTTTCCGCTTTACCTTTTTCGTATGCCCAGTGCGATATCATTGAACGGCATCTCATATGTGCCTGTTCAATATCCTTGCCTGGTTTTATCCTAACTATCTGTGTCAGAAGTCCGTTTCTGAGGTAGTCATCGTATGCAACCTCCCCTGCCTTCATATCAGGAAAGAGGCCCAGATCCTTCATTTTATTGTCAGTCATATAATAAAGGGCAAATAGATCTGCCCGCGCTTCCTCAAGAGGCGATGCATAGTTCTTAAGTGCATTCGGATCGGTTCCATCTGCAAGTTTTCCGCTGGCATGTCCAACACATTCATGCAGATCGGTATGAAGTGCATCAGAAATTGTCCTGAATTCCTTTACTCTTGCAACCTCCTCAGCGTTAAACGCGAATTCCTCGAGGAAACCATTTCCCTGTGAAGCCTTATCGTATGCATTTGAAATATTGGCAAGGGTTACTGACTTGGAACCTACCTCCTTGCGGATCCAGTCGGCGTTCGGCAGATTAATTCCAAGCGGGGAAGCAGGATAGCAATCACCTCCCAGCATTGCAATATTGATAACCTTTGCAGCAACTCCGGTTACCTTCTCTTTTCTGTACTGAGGCTGTATGGGTGAATTATCCTCAAACCACTGGGCATTGGAAGTAATTATGGCCGTACGTTTTGATGCCTCCAGATCGGTATAATTGACTATTGCTTCCCAGGTAGCTTTCATCCCCAGGGGATCTTCATAGTTCTCAATAAAACCATTGATATAATCTACCATTGATCCGGTATTTCCAGCCCATGCCACATTATACTCATCCCATTTTCTGAGATCACCTGTGGTATAATATTCAATCAGAAGAGCTATCTCTTTCTTCTGCATTTCTGTTTCAGCAACAGATGCTGCTTTCCCAAGCCATTTAACAATAGTATCAATGGCAGAACCATATCTGCCATCGGATTTATATACATCTTCCGTTACTTTTCCATTCACTTTTATGACCTTTGAATTGAGTCCGAGTGAAACAGGCCTCGGATCCTTTGGATCTGCTTTTGATGCATAGAATTCTTCAACCTCTTTCTGTGTCACAAGCTCATAAAAATTTGATGCTGACCCGGCAACCATATCTGTACCTTCACGCTGCTCAACCTTCTTTGCATACAGATCATCATTGAACAGAATCTGTGTAAGAAATAAAGCAAACTTATCGACTCTCTGACCAAGATCGCCAGGTAGTTTTGAAAGATCCGAACCATTTAACAGAGAGACAAGATACTCCTTACTGAATCCGGGGTTAAATTTATCACTTGAATAATGATGATGTATTCCGTTGGCAAAAAAGACTCTCTTTGCGTAGACAAGGAATGCCTTGTATTCCTCACTTTTCCTGTCACCTGAGTATGATTCGATTATTGCTTCAAGGGTTTTTCTTATGAGCAGGTTATATCTGAAATTCTGATCCCAGAGGATATCTCTTCCGGCCAGAGCAGCCTCACTGAGGTAATAGATATATTCTTTCTGTCCGGGGGTGAGTGACTCGAATGCCGGCAAATTGTATTTCAGTATCCTGATGTCTTCAAATTGCTCAACAAAATAATTGAAATCATCTTTTGATGCCGGTTCGGAAGAGGGTGCATTTTTGCAACCATTGTCAGATAGAATGATCATAATAAACAAAATAACTATTTTTGATATGGTTTTCATGGGTGGAAGTTTTATTAAACCAACAAATTTACCAAAACACAATGAATAATATAACAGAAAACTTAAGAAAGGAACTTATAAGCAATTCAGATGAGAAAACAAGAGAATCGGGTGAAAGATTTTTTAAAGAGGATGTTAAGCTTTATGGTATAAAAACTGCTGTTGTAACTCAAATTGCTAAAACATTTTACAAAGACATACCAGATAAAAACAGGAAGAATGTATTTGAACTTTGTGAAACTCTATTTTTTTCCGGTATAATCGAAGAGTCATTTGTGGCATGTAACTGGTCATATAATGTCAGAAGGCTGAAGGCGACAGGCGACAGGCATCAGGCAGACACAAGGGATAGAAAAAAGAGATAAATTTGAAGAAAATCTAAAATGAAAAAGGTTATTTACACCATATTATTAATAGTAACAGGACTAAACCTTACTGCTCAGGACAGGGTCACCGGATATGCTTTTGCAACAAGATCAGAGGTCATTACCCGCAATGGAATGGCTGCCACAAGCCAGCCTCTGGCCACACAGGCAGCGCTTGATATACTTAAGAAAGGAGGTACTGCTGTTGATGCAGCCATTGCTGCCAATGCGGTGCTGGGAGTAGTAGAACCAACGGGCTGCGGGATCGGAGGCGATATCTTTGCAATTATCTGGAGCGCAGAAAAGGGTAAATTATACGGATTGAACGGGAGTGGAAGATCACCCAGGTCGCTTAAGCTTGAATACTTTAAAGAGAATGGACTGGAATTCATACCCTCACACGGACCACTGCCGGTTTCCGTACCGGGATGCGTTGACGGATGGTTTGAGATGCATGAAATGTTTGGAAAACTGCCAATGAAAGATGTTCTCCAGCCGGCAATTACTAATGCACGGGAAGGTTTCCCGGTCACTGAAGTAATTGCATATTACCTCGAAAGGAATACTGCGGCCCTAAAGGAATATCCCAATATAAAAGAAGTTTATATGCCTGGAGGCAAATCGCCTGCAAAAGGTGAGATCTTCAAAAATCCTCTCCTGGCATCTACCCTCGAAAAGATTGTAAAGGGAGGGCGGAATGAGTTTTATCGCGGAAGCATTGCCAGGGATATTGATGCATTTATGAAAAAGAACGGAGGATTTCTGACGTTTGATGATCTTTCACGTCATCATTCTGAATGGATAGAACCTGTAAGCACTTCATACAGAGGCTATGATGTATGGGAACTGCCACCCAATGGTCAGGGGATAGCAGCATTACAGATGCTTAATATTCTTGAAGGCTATAATATTGCAGCAATGGGATTCGGATCTGCAGAATATATTCACCTGTTCACTGAAGCAAAGAAACTTGCATTCGAAGACAGGGCCAAGTTTTATGCCGATCCGCTGTTCACTACTGTTCCTGTTTCACAACTGATTTCAAAAAAGTATGCTGCAGAAAGGAGAAAACTTATTGATAAAGATAAGGCAGCAAAAATATATGATGCCGGTAAAATTGAAGCCGGAAATACTATTTATCTTACTGTTGCCGATAAATTCGGGAACATGGTCTCACTCATACAAAGCAACTACAGGGGCATGGGATCAGGAATGTGTCCGACCGGTTTGGGATTTGTACTTCAGGACAGGGGTGAAATGTTCGCTCTTTCAGAAGGACATGCAAATGTTTATGCCCCCGGTAAGAGACCATTCCATACAATTATTCCGGCATTTATTACCAAAAACGGTGAACCCTGGGTATCATTCGGAGTGATGGGAGGCGACATGCAGCCACAGGGACATGTCCAGATTGTTGTCAATCTTATCGATTTCAAAATGAACCTGCAGGAGGCGGGTGATGCACCAAGAATTTATCATACAGGTTCATCTGAACCAACAGGTGAGCAGATGACCGACGGAGGCATACTTCATCTGGAAAGCGGAATCAGAACAGAAGTATTACAGAAGCTTATGAGCATGGGGCATGTAATCCAATGGAATCTGGGTGGGTACGGCGGTTATCAGGCAATCATGAGAGATGCAAGAAATAAGGTCTGGTACGGTGCTTCGGAATCAAGGAAAGACGGACAGGCGGCGGGATATTAATCTGGCGACGGGCGACAGACGTCAGGCAACAGGCGTGAGGCGTGAGGTGAGGCATTTTGAAGAAAGGTTGGGTGTACTGCTCCCCTCCCTGGAGGGGATGGGGGTGGGTTAGTATTGAGATTTTAAACTATAGTAAATAATTGTATGAAAAGATTCAGGACTTTATCCGGGATGATGTTATTTCTTTTTGTCACAACTTTTATTATTCCTTCATGCGTATCTCAGGAGAAAAAGGCTGAGAAGCTGATAAATGCCTATATGGAAAAAACAGGAACAATTGGTCTTTCGGTAGCAGTTGTTAAAGACAATAGGATAATTTATACTCATGCCTTTGGAAAGAGTAATATCGAAAAACAGACAGATCTGAAAACTGATGATATTTTCCGTATAGCGTCAATATCAAAATCATTCACAACCACTGCATTGCTTACCCTGGTTGAAAAAGGGGCCGTATCACTCGATAGCGACGTAAGCGATATTATTGGATTTAAATTCAGAAATCCTAAATATCCTGACGTACCCATCACAGTAAAGATGCTGCTGTCACATTCATCATCACTAAATGATTCACAGGAGTACTATTCTCTGGATTTTGTAAATCCATCAGTTAATCCTGACTATGCTAAATGTTACAATGACTACATGCCCGGTACAAAATACGAATATTGTAACCTTGGATTTAACACGCTGGGGGCAATAGTTGAAAAAGTATCAGGAATCAGATTCGATAATTATGTTTCACAGAATGTCATTAATCCACTAAAACTTAAAGCCAGCTTCAACGTAGATGATTTTCAGGGAATTACATTCACAATCCTCTACACCTCAGATACAACCGGAAATTCAGAAAGCGGCAGGATAAAATACACTCCGTCTGAAAATGCGTATCTGAGCAGGGCATCTTTGATTGATTCCGGAAAATACATAATTGGCTACTCAGCTCCTCTTTTCTCGCCTACAGGAGGAATGAAAATTTCAGCTCCTGATCTTGCAAGGTATATGATAATGCACATGAATTATGGTATTGATCCGGAAACCGGAGTAAGAATAATAAAAGAGGAGACTTCAAAACTTATGCAGACACCTGTCATTGAAACTGATGATAACGGGTACTACTGTTTCGGACTTAACAACTATACCACACTAATACCCGGGGAAACTATGACTGGTCATGACGGGGATGCCTATGGACTACTTAGTGCAATGTATTTCGAACCTCTGAAAAAGTTTGGGATTGTAATAATATCAAATGGAACTTCTCCTTATTTTGCCAGGTATAATCAAGATTTCGCTCCTGTCCAGAAGGATGTGGTACGGTTGCTTTATGAGGTGTTTATTAAATGAGGGCGACCGGCGACCGGCGACCGGCGACTGGCTACAGGTGTCTTATCCTAACAGGTTGACACCTAGAGAGGATAAGGCATATGTTGCTGGGTGCTGGGTGCCGGGTGCCGGGTGCTGGTTTTGATATCTTCATGCCTCGGAATTCTTTACCCGGGTAATAAATTGTCATTCAGAAAATTTGTTTTAACTTATGTCATCAAATTAAACATCCATTTAAAATCCCATGGCTGCAACCAATGAACTTCTAATACAGAAAGTGTTTCAGGAGATGCTGAAATATAAACCGTCGATGCAGAAGATGCTTATTGCTGATGATGACGAAGAGGAAGAGACTAAAGATCCACGGCTCCTTGGTGACCTTATAATAAGGAATTTCCCATGGCCAATCGGTGTTGAGCTGAGAAGGCTTTTTTCAGCTTCAACACGTCAGCTCGACAGGATGAGGCTCGACCAAATATTCAAGACAATTGAGAGGACAATGCAGTTCATAAGCTTTCTGATGATCTGTCAGCTATGGAAAGATATCAAGGATAAAAACCTTGTCCTGTCCGAAGGATTCAAAAAAGAATTTGGTGACAGGATTATGGTTCTGAGCATGGGCAACTACACCTGGCTCATCAGGGCAATAGGAACATTCATGCAGGAGAAAAATATCCCCTGGTTCATGCCTGAAATGACTGAAAATTTCGACAAAAAGTTTTATGCTGCTCTCGACTTCTGGGTACCTGAAAGAAATGAAATAGGTCACTTCCAGATTAATCTTACTAATGAGGAGATAGAAAAGCGTTGTGTTGAATATGAGGAGAAGTTATCACTGATACTTGAAAAATTAGCTTTTATTGCCAAATATAAGCTAGTATCAGTCAGAGAGATAAAAGTTATCCGCCCAAAAAACCAGGAGGCTAGATTCAACCATCTGATAGATGTTCTTAACAGTTCCGATTCAGGATTCAAGGCTCAGGAACTTGAAGAGACAAAGTATGCTGAGAGTAATTCAGTACTGCTAATGAAATCTCTCAAAACCGTTGATGAATATCTGAACCTCTCCCCTCTTGTGATTGATACCAATTCAGAAGTAATCGACGACAAAGAAAAATTCGACATTAAGAAAGATATTTTCATGTACACCAAGTTCCGCGGGGATCAGATCATGTATATCGGGACTGAGGTTACCGAGAAGTGTGATTTGAGAAGTCTGCATAACTATGCAAATCTGGTGGCACAGTTTAAGGATATGCTGGCGACAATCGGGGGTGCATAGATAATTGTTGCTGGGTGCTGGGTCCTGGTTGCTGGTTAATATTAGGGAAAAGCTTGTTTAGAACATATTATGAAATTTCTGTTTAATATCCTTGATAGTTACGTATAAAACAACAGGAAGACCTTCATAAGCTAACAAACAATTAAAAATATTATTTAATTCGATCATATTAGATTCTTTTCATTATTTATGTAAATAATAGATTATAATCGATTATGATAAAAAGGGAGAAATACCTAAAACAAATCAGGCCATTCATAGATAAACCTGTTATTAAAGTAATTACAGGTATCAGAAGGTGTGGCAAAAGCACTTTTCTGAAAATGCTGATTGCTGACATTATCCTCAGTTAAGGATAATTATACAAAAATAGTACTGTCTCTTGATAAGTATTTCGGTAATGAAAGGAATGGCATAAAGTGGTATAATCTTATTGATTTTTTATTACTGGAGAATTATTAAATGGCTATTGACAGAAGACCAAGAAACTTGAAACCTGGAACATGGAACATGGAACAACTAACCAGCAACAGACACCAAATTTAATTTGAGAAATCCGAAACAACATGATAAAATGAAATCTCCCTTTAAATTCCTCGACAGCTACACAAAAGATGACCGTGAGATCTTTTTCGGCCGCGAACGTGAGATAGAAGAGCTCTATCATCGGGTATTTGAGAGCAAGATCATGCTTGTTTACGGTGTTTCCGGAACAGGAAAATCTTCCCTGATTCATTGCGGACTGGCAAACAAATTCTCTGAGACTGACTGGTTGCCATTGATGATCAGAAGAGGCGGCAATATAATTGAAAGCATGGCTGCTGCTATAAAGTCTTCATCGCTGACTGAACAACTTTCAAAATTTCAGACTCCGGCAGACTTCAAAAAAGGAGTCAGATCATTATATCTCGATCATTATAAACCGGTATTTTTTATATTCGATCAGTTCGAAGAACTTTTCATTTTCGGTGACAGGGAAGAACGCAAAACATTTATCCAGATTGTTAAAATATTAACAGAATCGGATCTGCAATGCAGGTTCATTTTTGTTATCCGCGAAGAGTATATGGCAAGCTTCACCGAGTTTGAAAGAGTAGTTCCTGCAATCTTCCAGAACCGGGTCAGGATTGAGAAAATGTCACATAGAAATGCCATTGAGGCAATAAAGGGACCATGCAGAGTTTTTAATATTGAACTTGAGGAAGGATTTGCTGAGACGCTTCTTGAAAAATTGTGCCCTGGTGAGACAGACGTGGAATTAACCTACCTACAGGTCTTTCTTGACAAAGTATATAGATTCTCGACTAATGATTACTTTATTGAAGGAAGACAGGGCGAGGTTTCCTTTAAACTCTCGTTGCTCTCTCGTACTGGAAACGTTGCAGATCTTCTAGGTAGTTTTCTTGAAGAACAGGTATCTCTTCTTGTTAATCCTGATGCTGCCCTGGTTCTTTTAAAATCATTCGTATCGGTTAAAGGTACAAAACAACCTATGAAGGCTGAAGAGGCCATGGATTATTCGCTCACACTCGGGAGAGAAATTAGGGAATCTGATATAAGGGAGATGATCCTGACTTTTGTGAACCTCAGAATTCTTTGTGATAAAGATCAAAATGAAAGGTATGAATTAAGGCATGATGCATTAGCTGCAAAGATTTTCGAAAAATTTACAATGGCTGAGAAAGAGCTTCTGGAGGTAAGAAAGTTTGTGGAGAATTCATTTGATATTTATTCTAAACGAGGAACTCTGCTTTCCAAACAGGACATTGATTACCTGTCAACTTATGAAAATAAGCTTATTCTCCCGGATAAGCTCAAAGTGTTTATCGATTCAAGTAGGAAGAAGTACGAAACTCAGCAGAGAGCATTGAGAAGGATTACAACAATATCCACCATAATTCTACTGGTACTTCTTGCATTTGTTCTCAGGTTCTATAGCAGGAAGCAGAATGAAACCAATATAAATGATCAGTTCAGTGCTGCTCTTCTGGCGGCAACTGAAGATCCAATTAAAGGACTAATTTCTGAACTGGCGATATGGGAACAGGATACTTCATCAATTCAACTTCATGAAATAATATTAAGGGATTTCCAGAGATTAGCTGACATACCTCCTGATACCAGTAAATCACTTATTCTTCTTCAGCAATATCTGAAACCTATTGTACTTGAATCGAACATATTAAATGCATTTTTAAGTCAGAAAGAAAAATTTATTTATGGATGGCTTGAAGATAATACCGTTTTTGTCCATGAACTTTCTTCAGAAGGAACGAAGTATATCAAAAATGATGTTAACATTAAACATATTGAGTTTAGTGAAGAGAAATCGATGATGGCACTGGTTCATGATAACAATAAAGTTACTGTTTATACTGTAGATGGAAAAAAACAATTTGAATTTGCAGTTACTCTGAACGGCGTAAACTATAAAAATACAGTGCGTTTCATGCGCACAGAGAAAGGACTTATTGCTTCTGCTAATGGAAACATAGTAACTATTTTTGATAAAGAAGGCAGACTCATATATGAACTGAATAGACATTCGGGGCCTGTAAACTCGGTTGACATTTCTCCTGATGGAAACCTAATTGTCACATCAGCTTCGGATAATAAAGGATTTGTATGGAATTATAATTCTCAAATACAAAAATTTAATGTTTATGACTCCCTAATCGGACATAATGGAATAATATGGTCATGCAGGTTCAATAAGACCGGCAAATACATTATTACAGCATCGGAAGACAGCACTATTAAAATATGGGACCTCTATGGTAACCATGTAAATCCTGAATTCAAATTCATGATATGGTCAACTCGTTACCGTCTCAACAACAGGGAAGAAGATGAAGATAGGACCAATCCTGATTTTTCGAAGTACTACGGAAAATTTTGCGATGCTGTTTTCAGCCCTTCAGAACTGGAAATCATAGCGACTGGTTACATTTCAGATAATGCTTCAGCTGATAAAAACCAATTCTACAAAGTAATGTTCTTTGATGGATCAGGCGGTTATCCTCATGCATACAAACGCAACTTTTTCCTTAATGAGGAGATAAATGTCAGTCGTAAGCCTCAGGACATTATCGAATTTCTGATTTCACCTGATGAGAAGGTAGCCGCCGTTATTCAGGAAAAATCAGATCAGATATCTCTTACCACAGGATGGGGCAGTCAATTGCAATCGTTTACCGGTAGAAATCCCGCATTTTCATCAGGAGGTAAAGAAATTTACTGGACATCTTCTAACAGGATCCATAAATGGCCAGTACACCCAAAGGAAATTAAAAGAATTCTTGAAAAATTCAGAATTACTTCAAGTGATCTGAAAAAAGAAAAAGTCTTACTTGAGCTTTGATGACTCTATGGGACCCAGTCCGTTTTTATCTTCAATTGCATAATCTTTCATTCCGAATCCTGTAACAGTAGTTTGAACTGTTTTGATTCTGTCAGGATTCGGAGCCCATATCATATCAAACAAATCAGGTATGAGAAAACGACTGAAATAAATAAAGAATATGAAAGCCCATGGTATTAGTATCTTGGTAAAAATTTTTTTGAATACAGGGCTCCATTCAATTATACCAGAAGAATGAATTGTAAATAGCAGAAAAACTGTTCCAAGAATAAGAAGAACAAAACTTGTCATTAATAATGGTCCTGCTCCCGGCCAATGCTGTAGCTTAAAAAGGGATCCCAGAAAGGAGAGAGAAAGTATTATTCCACCAAAAAAAGTTATATTCCTGAAGTAGACCTGGTTTTCTGAAAGGAACAAACATCTGATAGCAAACATTAAGCTCCCAACACTCAGCAAACCACATCCGATTAGCATAGCAAAGCCCGCACCAGCAATATAATTTCGTTTCAGAAACATCCCCAGCAGCATGATACAAAGAAGGACAAGTGTACCTGTCAACGAGATTGGTTTGGTATATAGATAAAGATGAATGAGGACCAAATAAGTCAAAATACACAACAGAATTATTCTGATAATTGCAATAAATCCGGAAGCATCGGCCTTCCATGCAATTAATAGCATCAGCAATGGGAGAAGGAACCATGTTGATTTAGCTAATTTTTTGAGCCATCTTTTATCCTGATACTTAATTGCATAGGCCGAGATCAATGCTGTTGCAGAATATATTACAAATACTCCGGAAAAAATTACAAGCCAATCATTAACATTCGAGGAAGAGTTATTGAAAAATCCAAAGGCAGAATACAGGAATAAAATTGCGGAAACAATAAAGATCAGAATAGATATCCTTACGATCAAAGTGTGAACTTTTTTTTCCGGCATGACAAACGGGTAATAAAAGTGAAAATTAAAGTTACACTATTTCCATTTAATTCACAATCTTTTATTTGCAACAATAATTTAAATATGCTCAGTAACCCGCTATTGGATGTATTTCCCCCGAACTGAAGTCCGAGGCCAGTTATATCAATACAAGATTGGTTTTTGCCTGAATTCAATATTCCAACTACTAATGCATTAACTTAATTGGTATTCGTCCATCTTTTTACTAATTTTACTTATGTGATACAATAATAAACAGTTATTCAGCATTATAAGAAATACATAATGAACATTTCATTAAAACAACAGGCCCTGATTGATGAACAGAACATTAAACTCTGGAACAACCGGTTCGGGGATTCAATAGCTGTTTCGAAAAAGGCATTGACTGTTCTTAAAAAGGCAGAAAAAATCAATTATGAAAAGGGTGCTTCATATGCAAGGCTGAATATCGCTGCCGGCAACTTCCTGCAATCTAAAAATGAAATTGCTGCTGAATATCTTTCATATGCGTTCCTTTGGTTTGAAAATAATAAAACCGAACCAGGATATGTCCGGTCGCTTCTGCTGAAAGGCAATATTTTTGAGAGCTTTGGAGAATATGAAAAAACTTTGCAGCTGTGGCTCGAAGCTTACAATATTACACAGGATATTTTAGACAGGGAAGCAGAGGGAGAAGCATGCAGCCAGCTCGGTCTTATTTATTCAAGATTATACAATTTCAAAAAATCACTTGAATTCTTCGAAAAGGGACATAAAATCCGTGAAGAACTTGGTGATGAAAACGGTGCTGCATCTATTCTTAACAGGATAGGCATGGTGCTGCGACAGATAAAGAAATATGACGAATCACTGAAGTACTATCTTAAAAGCCTTGAAATAAGAATAAAAAACAAACAGCTCTCTGCAATTCCATGGACTCTTCTTGGCATAGCCAGCACTTATGAAGAACAGGAAAAGTATAAGGAAGCTCTCAGTTATTTTGAACAGGGCAGCAAAGGTGGCGACAAGCGATGCATGCTTCAGTGCATCATGGGATCCGGCAGGATTTTAAGTATTACAGGACATCCGGTAAAGGCAAAAAAAAGACTTGAAGAATCATTGAAAATAGCCATGGAACTCAGGGCAATGTCGCTTGTTGCAGACGCCTATTCCGCCCTGGCAAATCATTATGAAAAAATAAATGATCCGGCTAACGCACTAACTTATCATAAACTCTATTACAAAACCCGTGAGTCAATTCAAAGTGATGAATCTCAGAATAAGCTAAGAAACATTGAGATAGCACATGCAGTAGAAAAATCTGAACAGGAAAAAGAAATATACCGGTTAAGAAATATTGAATTAAAAGCAGCATATGATATTATTGAAGAGAACAACAAAGAGATAACTGCAAGCATAAACTATGCCAGCCGGATCCAGAAAGCTATCCTTCCTGCCCCGGAAGAAATTGAAGGCCTTGATGATAACTACTTCATCCTTTTTAAGCCAAAGGACATTGTGAGCGGTGATTTCTACTGGTTTAACAGTATAGCAGATAAGCTTTTTGTGGTTGCCGGAGACTGCACAGGGCATGGCGTTCCCGGAGCACTTATGAGCATGCTGGGGATATCTTTCCTTGAAGAGATAGTTAATTACAGGAAAATAACAGAATCCGGAAGAATACTTGATGAGCTCAGAAAAGAGGTGCAGAATGCATTACGTCAGAAAGGAAGCAAGCAGGAGGCAAAAGACGGTATGGATATCTCATTATGCGTAATTGACAGATCAAAAAAGATGCTTCAATACTCAGGTGCCTATAATAACTTATACCTGATAAGAAATGATGAATTGATTGAATTTCCTGCAGACAGAATGCCGATTGCAGTTTTTGACATGACCAGCGAAAGCTTTAAAACCAATAATATTGAAATCAGAAAAAATGATATATTATACATGCTTTCTGATGGGTACGCTGATCAGTTCGGCGGACCCAATAATAAAAAATATAAATATGCTACTTTAAAATCCTTTCTTCTCTCAATTCACAAACTCCCTATGCCTAAACAGCAGCAGAAACTCGATGAAGAATTCCTTTCATGGAAAGGAACAAAGAATCAGACAGATGATGTTGTGATTGTAGGAATGAAGATAAAGTAAAGGCTACAGGCTACGGGCGACAGGCGGCAGGAATAGGAGTTTAAAAAAACTGCCGTTCACAGGAACGGCAGCCTGACATTATGAAAAACTCTGCTAAGAAAACAACACAATAAGATCTAACAAGGCTGTACAGCCAGTCTGAGCTTTTTCTTTTTAAGATAATCGATAAGCTTTTTAGTCAGATACGATAGTACTATTACTGATAATAACATTTTCTAAATAGTTTGAGGTCATTACTCCAACACCCGACCATCTGGTCGTTCCATTCTGGAAAAGCATAAGGGTGGGCACACTCTGGATCCTGTATTTCCCTGCGAGCTCCCTGTTTTTATCCACATCTATCTTAATAATCCTGATCTTATCCTCCATTTTGTCCTTGAGTTGTTCAAGAACAGGCTTCATCATCTTGCAGGGTCCGCACCATTCTGCTGAAAAGTCAACCAGGACCGGCACCTTACTGTTTATCAGCTCATTGAAATTACTGGTCATATTTCTTCTCTTTTCTGAAACTTAAAACAAGGTCATGACCTAGACTTCCTACCACCCAGCCTAATATTCCACCATACAGGGTACTTAGATACCATACGGACTTGATGACACAGGTCCCGGAAAGACATCCGACAAATTTCCAGTACAGAAATCCGCCTATTGCTCCCGTAACCGAAAAAATTATTTCAACAAGGTATTTTATAATGAAATCTTTCATAGAAGTATTTTGATGCAAATTTCCTCACATCAGAATACCCAGTCAGTGACTTTAGTCACACAAGGAAGTCTTTTCTTGCAAGTACAGTATAATCTACTGAATTTCTTTCTGTTATAAGAAGATTTTTATTCTCGAGATTTTTAAGAAGTCGTGATATTACCTCTCTGGATGTATTAAGTTGCTCTGCAATATCCTGATGTGTTCCGGGGAAGATTGTTTTACCTGTGGAACTGAACCTCTCCTCCAGGAATCTTATCAGTCGTTCATCGAGCTTCATGAAAGCTATGGAATCTATTGTATCAAGCAATTCATCAAAGCGGTGTTTATAGGAATACATCATATATTCTTTCCACGTTTTGAATTCCGTCATCCACCTGTCCGGCATGTTTACAGGGATTGTCAAAAGAACCGAATCCTCTTCGGCTATCATTTTAATCCTGCTCTTTTGAAGACCCATGCAGCATGTTAAAGCCATGCTGCAAATCTCCCCGCTGTTGAGATAATAAAGCAGCAACTCATTGCCATCATCAGAAAGTCTTACCACTCTCAGGCAGCCTGAAATAACCATTGGAAAGGACTTGATATAATCACCTTCTGAAAGCAGACTTTCATCACTTTTCAATTCCATGAGAGTTGAAGCCTTGTCAATTTCTGAAACCAGCTCTTTCTCAAGGAAAGGGAATGTCTTTCTGATCAGTTCATATTTGTCCATTCAGTATAATATCTTAATTGAGTTTTGCGCTTTTTCTTTACCACCAAGGCTCCAAGACACAAAGGATCACAAAGTTAGTAAAATTCAATGAGCTTTTAAGTTTAATACTCTGCTATATAGCAATGCTACCTTAGTCTTCTCATTTTCCCAATTGAGAAAACCGGAAGCTTTAACTGAGTTTTGCTTGAGATTTCTTAGTAAATCAGGATTATCACGTAACTTAATAATCGCCCGGCTTATCTCCTGCCGGTTGATCTCAGGAATAATTATACCGCAGTCACAGGAGCTTATAATTTTACTGATTTCTGGCAGATTACCGCTAATAACGGGGATCCCTGCAGAAATATAATCGAAAAGTTTATTAGGGAGACAGAAACGGTAATTTAAACTTGTATCTTTTTCAAGACAGACTCCTGCATCGGCTGATTTTGTCAATCTCATAAGTTCATTCCATGGCCTTGAAGAAAAGAATTTTATCCTGTCTGACAAGCCATAATTCAGTACCCGGGCTCTCAGTTCAGGTATTACATCGCCTGATCCTGCAATTATAAGAAATACTTTTTCAGTTATTCTGACAGCCTCAAGGAGTTCTTCGGCACCTCTATCAATATTGATCCCTCCTCCCTGAAGAATAAGCATCAGGCTTCCATCCATGATATTAAGTTCATCCTTTCTGTATGGTATCACAGATTGTGATGAAGGAGAAAGGTTCCTGATTACAACCGGCATAATACCGTATTGTTTATGGTATAAATCTGCTATTGAGTCGCTTACAGTTATCACATGCTTCAGATCCGGGAATACAAACTTCTCAATTGAAGTCCACACCCATTTGACAAATGGCCGTCCGTTCAGTTCGGGAACACCGGTAAAATATTCATGCGAATCATAAACCAATGGCAAACGTCTTAACTTTGAGACCAGATAATTCGGAAGAAGAGTATCGAGGTCGTTTGCCACAAGGATATCGAACCTGTGAAACAGGAGGTAAAAGAAAAGCCTGATATTAAAGGATTTGTAAAAAAGAAAGCCCTTGTTGAATATCATACGAAATCTGATTGTCCTGAACGGAACATTATCAGTTTCACAGCAAGCTCTCCTCCTTCTTCCAATGATTGTAACATCGTACCCAAGCTCTTTTACCACCCCCGCCATTTTCATTACCCGCTGGTCAAAGCAGATACAGTTAGTTACAGAGAAAGAAATTTTAACGGGGTGTGAGATATGAGGTATGTGGTATGGGGGACTTGGCATACTTAAAATAATCTTACTATGCAGAAAGATGATATCTTAAAATCAACGGATTCATATGCAGTTCTTTGGATTTGGCAAAATATATTTTCAATGAGTTTTTGATGTGCATCTGTTAAAGATACTAATTTAATTCAATTCTCTTTTCTTTAGTAATGAGTACTATACCCCTTAATCTGAATTTATGTCCCTTGCTTCGTGAGTCGTGAGTCGTGTGCCCTTTTTATTATAAAGAGAATACTGTATAATAGTTTGATTTCATACTTTTACAGAAATATATTCAATGATATACAGGAATTTCTCCCTCAAACAATACAATACGTTCGGGCTTGATTACAGGACAGAATGTTTTATTTCTATTAAATCAGAGGATGACTTAATAAATTACATTGCGGAAGGACAAAAATTCCCTTTACCATGGCTGATTTTGGGAGGAGGAAGCAATATCCTTTTTACAGAAGATTTCCCGGGTACAATATTACATCCTGAAAATGAAGATATTAATATTGAGGAAAGAACCAGTGATCATGTCATTGTATCGGTCGGTGCCGGAACAAACTGGGACAGGTTCGTGGAATGGTGTGTTGATAATGATTTAGGTGGTACTGAAAATCTTTCTCTGATTCCAGGAAATTCAGGTGCAGTAGCGGTTCAGAACATCGGTGCATACGGAGTTGAAGTAAAGGATATTATACATAAGGTAAAAGCAATAAACTTACACACCGGAAAGGAAAAGTCCTTTTCTAATGAAGAATGCAGATTCGGGTACAGGGACAGCATATTCAAACATGAAGAGAAAGGCAATTACCTGATTACCAGGTCTTATTACAAACTGAATATCAGGCACATATACTCTCTGAATTATGGATCACTTGAGGAGGAGGTAAAAAGGCTGGGGGCTAAGAACTTAAGGAATATAAGGCAGGCTGTAATAAATATCCGTCAGAGCAAATTGCCTGATCCGGGTCTGATCGGAAATGCAGGAAGCTTTTTTAAGAATCCTGTTGTTTCGAATCAAATGGCTGAGGAGCTGAAAAATAAATATCAGCATATGCCTATGTTCGAAGATCCCTCAGGGAATAAAAAACTGGCAGCGGGATGGCTGATCGAGCAATGCGGATGGAAGGGAAAGAGGATCGGAGACACTGGCGTTCATGAAAAACAGGCTCTTGTAATTGTCAATTACGGCAAAGCTACCGGAAAACAGATCTATGATCTTTCTGAATCGGTAAAGAAATCGGTGTTTGAGAAGTTTGGCATTGCCCTCGAAAGGGAGGTTGAACTGGTCGGTGCTATCTGAAAATCTTCCTTTTGTTCAGTTCGCGCTGGTATTCTGCAGCATATCTGTTATGTTCCGAAAGGGTTCGTGAGAAATTATGATAGCCTGAAAAATCAGATTTTGCTGCAAAAAACATATAATCATGTTCTTCTGCATTAAGCACAGCATCAATTCCCTCAATTGAAGGGCAGCCAATAGGTCCGGGAGGGAATCCCAAATATTTATACGTATTATAAGGAGACTCTGTTTCCAGATGCACTTTAAGCACCCTTGTTATTGTAAAATCATTCATGGCAAACTTAATTGTCGGGCATGCCTGCAGAGGAATCCCTCTTATAAGCCTGTTAAGATAAACCCCTGCTATTCTCGGTTTCTCATCCTTCTTTGTAACTTCATCATCAATTATTGAAGCAAGAATGGAAACTTCTGTCCTCGTAAGTCTTTTTTCAGCTGCCCTGGCTGAACGGTCTGCGTTCCAGAATCTGTTATACTCTTTCAGCATCCTTACATATACTCCGTCAGGTGCTGTATTCCAGAAGAACTCATAAGTGTCAGGTATAAAAAGAGAAATGATGGTTTCTTTTGTAAATTCATCGTCCCTGAAATTGGATTCATCCTTAAAAAAGTCAAGTATCTGAACTGAATCAGCTTCAAGCTCTTTGCCGAATTTACCTGCCAGCTGGTTAAGTGTTCTTATATTATTGAATGTGATTTTTACAGGAGTCTGTCTGCCTGATCTCAGAATATTTATAAGTTCATTGACAGAAAGAGGTTCTTTTAAGATATATCTCCCGGGCTTTATGGATTCAGGATACCTTTTTTTATCAGCAACCCAGCTCAGAAGTTCAGGATTTTTTACATTAAGGTTTGTACGGACTGAATCAAGAACCTGATTATAGGAAGATCCTGAAGGGATATATAAGGTCACTGATTTTTCCATCGGATATACCGATATTCCAAATAAGAGTTTATAAAAGAAAATGGCAGCGATCAGGATTATTATTCCGGCACCGGTGAATATATAGAAAAGTCGCTTTTTCATATTTTTAAAACACTGCAAAGGTATATTTTATTGCTCTCTATCCAAGCAGTTCCCTCAAACCAAATCTCCCCTCTCCGGTGTTGCGGAATCTTTGCTTCGCTTCGATCTCCCACTCTCCCACTCTCCCACTCTCCCTGTCTCCCCCTCTAACTAAAAAACCTCTGTCCCATTTTCCCATTTTATTTTTACATTTGTCATGCTCTCTTAATTAATTAAACAGAAAGAAAATGTCAACATCATTATTATTGATCCTGATAGGAATAGGAATTGTTACAGGTGCCGTGGCAGGAATGCTTGGAATCGGAGGTGCTATTATTATGATACCAGCGCTTGTCTTTTTTCTCGGTTTCAATCAGCAGATGGCCCAGGGGACCAGTCTGGCAGTTATGCTTCCCCCAATAGGAATAATTGCTGCATACAACTACTACAAAGCTGGTCAGGTAAACATTAAATACGCCCTCATACTCGCGGCATGCTTCCTGATAGGATCTTATTTTGGTTCTAAGTTTGCACTCAGTCTTCCACAGGCAACGTTAAAGAAAATATTCGGCGTTCTTCTTTTGCTTGTGGCAGCTAAGATGCTTATAGGAAAATAAAAAAAGGTGCCCCTAAAGTCTGTTTTCTTAATTCCACCCCTAAATCCCCCAGGGGGGACTTACCTAAACCCAACGATTTATAAAGCCCTCCTTGGGGGGTTTGGGGGTAAAATCAGACTATTGAAACACCTCAATAAAATTAAGTTTAAATCAGAACATCCAACCCAGACTGACAAGGAATGATTTCTGTCCATAATCGAGCTGGAAATTCTGTCCGCCGATTGGTACTGAATCACCCAGTGCTTCGCCCAGACTTCCTGCATACCTGAGGTCGATAGTCAGCTTCTTAAGCAGATCAAGACCTACACCTGCCTGGAAGCCCCATACTGCACCTTTGTACATCTCTTCAAAATTCGGATCATTAATAAGTGCTTCAGGAGTGCCTATCTGTATTGAAGCGGCAGGACCAGCATTTAACCGGACAGGTCCAAACTTGGCTCCGACAAGAAGAGGTATTGCAAGTCTGTTAAATTTCTGGGATTTAACCTCAGTGAGTGTGGTGGTCTTTACATTGTAGTCAAATGAATTTGAAGCAAATACCACTTCAGGCTGTACATAAAGAGCAAGTAATTTTATCCTCATAAAAAGGCCTCCGTGAAATCCCCATGAAGCATCTTCAAGAGCTGTAATATTGCTTGTACCTGTTGAAATATCATACGTAGGTACAGTTGTAGTCTCTGCGCCTGCCTTAATTCCGAACTTTATCTGTGAAAATGCCGGAATTGAGATCAGAACAACAAGAATAATCAATGGTAACTTTTTCATCTTTGAGTTTTAATTAATTGGTTATGATTTTAAAAATTCAATTTATCCGTTTTTACAATAACGTTTTTTATAACAAAAAGGTTGCCTGAGGAATCTGAATAAGCCATTATTTTATAAATAAACGCGAATCCGTCCTGATTATTTCTACATTTTTGCAAGCTCCGTAAATATTACTTCCTTCATTTTATTAAACTCCTCTCTTTCAAAGAGCCTGGTAAGAAAAATTATTTTACCCGATCTGTCGATGATAACATTTCTCGTCACACCCGCTTCCTTTACTGCAAAAAGTCCGAAAATATCGGCTCCCGGATCAAGCGCAAGTGGATAAGATACTCCTATATCTTTTTGAAATTTCAGAACTTTTTCCAGAGGTTCATCACGGTCGACACCTATAACCACCAATCCTTCAGTTTTTTTTTCATTCCAGATCTCCTTTTCAATAAAAGGCATCTCCTGACGGCAAACACTGCACCAGCTGGCAGTAAACTGCAGCATCACAACCTTGCCTTTCAGATCTGATAGTTTATATGATTTACCACCAGCTTCTTTAATCATAAAATCAGGGGCTTTTTGCCCGACCTTTACTGTATAACCATTGTCATCCACCTCTTTTGTCTGGGCATCCGTGGTGTTACTTATAAATAATATCAATACAAGTACCTGGATAAATTTATTCATAATAATTTTTCATTTATATTTTTTCAAAGATAGAAATGTAAAACAGAATACAAT
>CALMJY010000191.1 GCA_937864815.1 uncultured Bacteroidota bacterium | reverse complement strand
AGAGGGATCTCCTTCTTATAGTGAGAAAATATATAAATAATATGTGACTAAAGATTAGTTGGTTGGGGGTCTTACAACGAACGTATCTTGTGCCCCTTCAAAGCATAGAACAAAATGTAAAAATAGATTGGAAGAACAATCCAATAGGCTAATTTCGCTGAATAAATATCTGCCAGACGTCCATACAACAATGGTATAACAGCAGCACCTGATATTGCCATAACCATCATCGATGATCCGATTTTTGTAAACCGTCCGAGTTCAGTAATTGCCAGTGGCCAGATTGAGGGCCACATAAGTGAATTAGCAAGTCCAAGCAATGCAATGAACATTACGGATACGAACCCACCTGTCATAATTGCAGCCAGTGCAAAGACCAACCCCAGAATTGATGAAATAACCAGTGCTGTATTCTGAGTTATATATCTTGGTATTGAAACAATGCCAATTACATATCCGACCAGCATTGCAAAAATTGTAAATGATGAAAAGAACTTTGCTGTTGAAATAGGAATATCGAGGTAAACTCCGTAACTGATGATTGTGTTTCCGGCAATAACCTCAACCCCTGTGTACAGGAATATTGCAGCCACACCCAAAAGCAGATGTGGAAACTGAAAAATGCTGGTTTTGTTTATTGCCCCTTCATCTGCTGACGAATTTTCCTCTTCCGCATTGATGTCGGGAAGATTCGATAAATATAGAAAAACAGCTAGCAGAACAAGCGATACAGTTATCAGCAGATATGGAAGGATTACCCTTTCAGCCAGCATATTAAGTTCAATGTTTTTTTGTTCAGAAGACATAGTTGCCACCCTTTCTACAAGTTCATCTGCCCCCTGCAGTGCAATAAAACCAAGTATAGCCGGAGCCAGAACACCTGCCACACCATTGCAGATTCCCATTATACTTATTCTTTTTGCTGCACTCTCAATAGGACCTATAATTGTTACATACGGATTTGAGGCTGTCTGAAGAAGTGCCATACCTGCACCTTGTATGAACAATCCGGTAAGGAATAATCCATAAGTTCTTGTAAGTGCAGCTGGTATAAATATCAATGAACCAACTGCCATGGCTACAAGGCCTGCTGTCATCCCTTTTTTATAACCCGTGTATTCGAGTAGCCATCCTGACGGTACCGACATGAATAAATAAGCTATGTAAAAGGAGAATGCAACCAGATAAGACTGAAAATTATTCAACTCACAGGCTATCTTTAAATAAGGTACAAGAACAGCACTTATCCATGTAAGGAATCCGAATACAAAGAACAGAGCGCCGATAATTATGATCGGACTGGATATACTCTTATATAATTTCTTTAACAAATCATTCATTATTAGTGATATAAATCCGGTTTTATCTCGACTTCAGTTTAATATCACTAATAATTCTGTCATATACATCCATGGGGAAAACTGCCGGAGAACCATACCAGAAGAAGGAATCCAATCCTTCATAATTCTTTAGTTCTAGGTGTTTGGCTGTTGGCAGATAGCTCGATACATCATTTGTATATCCGGCCACAGATACCATTTTATCCGGCCAAATGTTCTTCACACCGAATCCATACTCTGTTGTTGTTTCCCTGGAGAATCCAACAAGCTTCCAGTTGCCGATATTGAATGTCTGAACATATACAGGCAGAGAAGTTGGTATTGAACCTTCCTGGTAATATTGAAGCATGAGATTGCTCCACTTAACATTTTTTTCAGCATAAACATCACCAGTCTTTCCTGCATTGGCATCCCTGTATGCAATTATCTCTTCTTTTGACCATGGCGTAACAGGAATATTGATGGTGTCAAGGAAGAATGTAATAGGTCCATTTATCTTTTCCATCGGGCGTTTAAGAACTGCAATTACTTCATTGGCAAGTTTTTCACCTGATATATTTTCCCCGTTATCCCTTGGATTAATATCACCTGCGGTACCCTGCAGGAAAAGAGAATTTGAAGTACCGGTTCTTCTTTCAACTAGCTGACGTGCCACACCCGGATAGTTGGCACTTATTGTATAGTGCAGTGTGCCTGCAGTGCTGAATACAGGATGACAGGCTGCCATAAAAAGATAGCTCTCTCTGTTTGAAGTGGGATAAACCACTTTCAGAACATCTACTGCACTATCATATAGTTCAGGATGCTCTTTCAGACTCCTGTTATATCCTATATCTGTCTTACCCCGGCCGAAGTATAACTCAGCCGGTTTAAGTGATGCAATAGCTTTTTCGGCAGAGCTTACGAGTCCGTTTCTTAAAATTTTGTTCAGGTAGATGCTGTCAGGCCTCTGGTTTGCCTCCTGCCATGTGAGCCAGTTTTGTGAGACAGGTGCAAAATGCGTGTGGGAGGAATTGATGAAGATTGCACTTACAGGGATGCCCGTGATCCTGGTAATTTCTTTTTTTACATGTCCGGTGAATTCATCGTCAAAACCACATACATCAATATTAACAATCAGTACAGCTTCTTTACCCCGTTTTATTGCCAGAGCCCTGGATGTCAGGTTTCCTTCGGATCTGTTTTCGGCAATGTAGATTTTATTGTTTTTATCAATTCCGTATAAACGGTCGTTAATGATAGTAATTCGTACGATATCTTCTTTTATTGTTTCTCCGTTTTTGTATGCCATCTTAAGCCATCGCGTATCTTTTCTGGATGGCTCGCACCAGTAAATTGTCCCATCTGTGGTAAGAAGATATAGCTTTCCTTTATTTTCAGTCATTGAAGCTATTCCATTGGATTCATCATCCACTCCCTTCAGGGACCATGATTTCCCTGATTGGTCTTTATAAATGATTTTACCGCCTTGTTCAGTCTTATATGGAATATCTTCAAATGCCCCGGTAGCCGGAAGTTCTGAAATCTCGCACCATTGAATTGTGAACCTGCCTTCCCTGGGAGCCCCGTAACCCCCCAGATGCAACGAAAGCAGGGTCTGATCAGGTTCTATTGATACCTGAGAAACACCCGCCTGGTATTCATACTGGGAAATAAGCCTCACAGGTATAAGCAGCAGGATGATCAGGTATAGCATTCTAGTTCTCATATTTCAGATATTCTGTAAATACTTTATTTAATCTTTATTCTGAAAGCCCATGCATAACTGCAGGATGTTGGTCTTGGTTTCTGTTTTGGATAGGTTATGGTCAGACCATTGGTTTCTGACCATTTCCATTTAAGTTCGCCCGGTACACCAAGCATAGTAACACTTGAACCTTCCAAAGGTTTAGCTGACTTTAACTTAAATTCCTCACCCTGCCATTCAAGGAAAATGGCATATAAATAATCACCTTTAGCAGTGTAATATGTCTCTCCTTCATGCTGTATTTTCCATGGCCTGGTTCCATAAATGGCTTCTCCGTTGGTTGTCAGCCACTCACCCAGCTGAAGTAGCGGATATTGTTCATATTCAGGAATTACCCCTGCAGCAGTTGGACCAACATTTATATCAAAATTCCCGTTCCTGCTTACTCCCATTATTACTTTGTCGATGAACTGTTTAGGTGACATAACATCCTCCAGGTCGGTATCCTGGTTATAACCGAAAGTTTTTGCAATACCCTGCCAGTAGGACCAGGCATGTGTAAGAGATCCTTCACTTCCTTTATCATAATCATATTCAACATTATACAAATCACCATGTTTCCCTCTTTCATCCTTGCCAAAGCGATCATTGACGAAAACTTCCTGTTTACGTTCTGCTGCCTGGTTATAATAATATGCCACAACTTCCTTCATCTTCCAGAATGATTCAGGATGATCCCATTCACCATCGAAGTAGATAAAATCGGGGTGGTACAGATCAATCAATTCCTTTATTTGCGGGATCATAAAATCGTCCACATAAGTATTGACTTTTTTAAGCCCTGCATATGGAATTTCCCTGCCGGTATAGAGGGGATTAAACCACTCATAAAGAGAATAGTAGAATCCCACCTTGAGACCTTCTTTTCTGCCTGCTTCAAAGAACTGTCCCAGGAGGTCTTTCTTCGGACCCATCTTCATTGCGTTACGGTCAGTATATTTCGATGGCCAGAGACAAAAACCATCATGGTGTTTAGATGTGATGAAATAGTATCTGGCACCCATCTTCTTTGCAAATTTTGCCCACTCATATGGATCAAATGATTCTGCCTTCCACATCGGAATTAAATCATCATATGTAAAGTTCTGACCATATGTTTCCCTGTGGTAATCGACAGTAGGATTTCCTTTTTCATGCATTCTGTATCCATACCATTCGGCGTAGGATATTCCTTTTTCTCGCGGTGCCCAGGCAGGAACAGAATATACGCCCCAATGCATGCTGAGTCCGATCTTGGCATCCTTATACCATTCGGGCATTTTATGAGTATCAAGTGATTCCCATGTAGGCTTATATGGACCCTGTGCAAAAAGTCCTGATGCAAAAACAGAAAGAATTAGTAATGAAGCTGATATCAGTGGTCTCATAGTACGGCTATTATAATTATTTTAATTGTGTGGTAAATGACCTTTAAAGATATGTTTTTTGTCCTTAAAAGAATACATAACGGCTATTTTAAGAACATATTTAAAATATGTTAAATCGATTCTATCTGAAGTCTATTCATTTGTTATTAATTTAATCTTGTTACTTTTGTCTGTTTTTTTATTACATCCGGAATATCTTAAAAATATAATCTGCCTGAAATGAAAGATATTGAGAAATACAAATCATCTGAAAAATTTGTACTGGTAACATTAAGAATGCTTATTGGCTGGCATATACTTTACGAAGGTTTTGCCAAATTACTGATACCAAACTGGACCTCTGCCAGTTTCTTAAAAGAATCTCAGTGGATACTGAAAGGGTTCTCTGAATGGATTATTTCAAGTCCGGGAGTTCTGAATGCAGTTGATTTTCTGAATACATGGGGATTGATCCTGATAGGTCTTGGACTGATTCTGGGTCTTTTTACCAGGATTGCCTCAATCTCAGGTGCAATTCTACTCTTTGTTTATTACCTGAATAATCCCCCTTTAATAGGTCTTGAATACTCAGTACCGGCAGAGGGAAGCTATCTGGTTGTCAGCAAAACGCTTATTGAGTCGATGGCTCTTGTTGTGCTGGCTGTTTTTCCTTCAGGCTATTTTGCCGGGCTGGATATTCTTGTGGAAAAATACCTTAACCGTAATAAATAACAGAATCGTTTCAAAAATATGGCAACAACAGATAATTCGCAAAGCAGGAAAGTTATGACACAGGAACCATTGAAGAGACGGACTTTGCTTAAAGCCCTGATAGGAATACCTGTTCTGGGGGTATTTGCATTTGAACTAATTAAGAAATATACTTACGATCAGGAAAAAAAATCAAGGTTAATCAAAGAACTTGGACTTGAAAATCTTCCGGTCCCTACCATATTAAAAAGCAATAAGGGTTCAAAAAGTGATCTTATAAGAGTCGGGATTATTGGTTATGGAAGCAGGGCAGCATCTCATGCCAATGGATTAGGATTCATTCATCCTGCCACTGTTGAGGCATCAGCCAAAAATGATGGATTAAAGGATTGGTTTGCACAGGAGGATCTGAATGTTGCTATTACAGGTATTTGCGATGTATTCGATCTTCACGCCGAAAAAGGACTTGCAACAGCCCGGAATACGGTACGCGCAGGGGGTGCAGAACCATCAACACTTCCGGTAAAAAGGTACCGGACCTACGAAGAGATGCTCAATGATAAAGAAATTGATGCAGTTATGATTGCAACACCCGATCATCATCATGCACCAATTTCAATTGCAGCTGCACAGGCCGGAAAACATATTTATTGCGAAAAGGCTCCTGTACATACAGAAGACCAGATAATGCCTCTTTATGAGACTATTAAAAACAGTAAAATTACTTACCAGCTGGGGCACCAGATTACTCAGAGTCCTATCTTTCAGCAGGCAAAAGATATCATTAAAAGAGATATTCTGGGTAAAATCACTCTGGTTGAAACAACTACAAACCGGAATAGTGCCGATGGTGCATGGATCCGTCATCTTGATTCAAACGGAAATCCTAAACCAGGAGATGAAAAAACAATAGACTGGGCTCAGTGGCTTGGTCATGCCCCGAAGGTGCCTTTCAGTATTGACAGGTTTTACAACTGGACAAAATTCTTCGATTATGATATAGGGCTTCTTGGTCAATTGTTTACTCATGAATATGATGCAGTAAATCAGCTTCTTAATATTGGTATTCCTAAATCAGTTGTTTCATCAGGTGGCATTTATTACTGGAAAGATAATCGCGATATGGCAGATACATTGCACTGTGTTTTTGAATATCCCGATCGTGACCTTACGCTTCTCTACAGTGCCATGCTTGCCAACAGCAGGAGCAGGGGCCGCTTCTTCATGGGACATGATGGTTCAATGGATCTTGGTGGTTCTATTAACATTTCTGTTGATGCAAGCTCTACAAAATACAAGAAACAGATTGAAGCCGGTATAATTGATCCATCAGGTCCGATGGTGTCATTTAATCCAAATTCCGGAAAAGTTGATGCAGTTTCCTCTGCAACTGAGAAGTACTATGCTGCAAGGGGGCTTACCACAACCAGCATAAATGGCATCCAGGTAGATATAACTTATCTGCATATAAAAGAGTGGATCGATTGTATCCGAAGCGGTAAGACTCCCAGTGCAAACATTGAAATGGCTTTCCAGGAAGCAGTAACCTGCATCATGGCCCATAAATCTTATGTTGAGAAACGAAGGGTAGAGTGGGATCCTGTTAACAGAAAGATTGTTTAGGAGAGATATTCTGGTAAGTTGTTATTTATTCTTAACCCTTCCCCCAACCCCTTCCCTTAAACATTAAGGGAAGGGGTGCAGCATTACGGACAAAACGGATTTGTGCCCTCCCCTTATTTGTTTAAGGGGATGGTTGGGGAGGGGTTAAGAAGACAGATATTAAAGAATATTCTTAACCATATTAATATTATTTTCAGTTATATTATGAAAAGGTTTTACACTTATTATGGTATCGCAATATTTCTATTGATATTCGCTTCTTGCAGTAATCCTGATTCAGGGTTTACTTTTAGCGAAACCGGTCAGGGATTAGCTCTTACAGAGAATGGGAAACCTGTTTTATTCTATCAGAAAGCTCCAAAAAAATCTGAAGGGGCCTCTGTTTATAATAATTATATCCACCCGCTTTATAACCTTAATGGCGATACTCTTACCGAAGAATTCCCTGCTGATCATTTATACCATCGTGGTGTATTCTGGACATGGCACCAGATTTACATTGATACTGTTAGCATAGGAGACGGTTGGATCAATGATGGTATATCCCAGGACGTTGTGAAATTATTAACAGAAAAAAAAGATAATGCAGCACTTATTAACCTTGAGGTGAACTGGTATTCTGATACTTTGCCTGCAGGGATGCCTTTTATGAAAGAACGGACATCAGTTACAGTATATCCATCAGAAACTCAATACAGGCTGATTGATTTCACTATTGAATTGAATGCGCTGGTAGAGAAGCTGGAACTGGGTGGTTCCGACGATCCCAAAGGATACGGGGGATTCTGTCTCCGCCTTGAGATTCCTGACGATATGTATTTCATCTCTGAAGGCAATAAAATCACTCCACAGGAATTGCAGGTCAATGCCGGAAAATGGATGGATTTTTCAGGTAGCTTCGGGAAGAGCGGAGAAATAAATGGTATTGCCATACTATGCAATCCGCAAAATCCATTATTCCCGTCCCCGTGGATTTTAAGACAGAAGGGAAGCATGCAGAATGCTGTATATCCTGGGCGGGAGAGGATCAGATTAACACCCGGGCAGCCTCTTTTACTTAAATACAGACTGGTGATACATAACAGTGATCATAGCACTGTCGATCTGCAGAAACTACAGGAAGAATACATGAAAGATTGAGATCTTTTATCCGAATTCGGGTCCGCTTATCAGGAATTGTTTTGATATATCTCCGGGAAACTCATTCTTGTTCAGATACATTCTTGTAAACTCCCTCTGTCTGACAAAACCAGCCTTTTCCAGAAGTTCAATCAATGCTGTTTTATCTGCATGAATATCCACAGCTGCAGCACTTCCGTTCATCGTATGCAGGACATTTTCAAGAAGAGCTTGTGCAATGTGCGGAGAATCAGCATTAAGGGGACCAATATATCCGAATCTGCTCCCTTTTCTTCCAAGTACATAACCACCAATCCTGTCATCAGTCACTGAATGAAAGGCCCTGTCAAAGCAATTATTGATAAGATAGGCTAACACCTTCTCTCTACTGGCTCCGAAAACAGGCTTGTCATATTCAACCAGTTTTTGTAACAATTCTTTCCCGGTTTCGTATACATTATTATAATAGCTTTCCCCTGGCATACTGACAGTAGCTGCTGTCATCCTGATTATCTGGCACTCGTCTTTGAATCCAAGGCTTTCGTACAATGGTTTACCTGCAGGTGTTGCATCAAGCTTAATATTCAGCGAAATATCAAGATTTCTGATAATATCATTCATGAGCAGTCTTCCTATTCCCATTCCGCGGCATGACCTGTTTACCAATACCATTCCAATCCAGGCCACCTTCCCTGAATGAACAAGGGCAGTTGCAGTGCCGATAACCTTCCTGTCAATCTCTGCCACAATGCAAATATTTTCCGGGTTATCCAGAAGGAAATGCCAGTCATCGGTGGTTTGATTCCAGCCTTCTGTAACTGACAGACTAAGAGCATCTGCCAGATCATCCATTTTCATGGGACGAATACTTGCGTTGCCGGTTTCGCTCATTTTTTTACTGTATTATGAAAGCCATCTGCCGAGGTTTTCTTTTACAAAAATATCATCATTGAGCTCCGGATATGCATTGTATACCCTGTCAATCTCCTCTTTCTGTCCGGGTGACAGTATCTCATCCGGGTCAAGTGTCCACAACCCCTCCAGTAATCCCTGCCGGCGCAATACTTCATGAAGTCCTGTAATGCATCCTGCAAAGCTATTCTTTGCATCGAAGAACGCGGCATTACTGTCGGTTATTTTATTGGCAAGAACAAGGGTGCTTTTTACATCATTGTCAAATTTGCCTGCATGCACAGATTGAAGAAGCTTTACAGCTGAGTTGGTCCAGACAGCCCAGTGTCCAAGCAAGCCACCTGCAATCCGTTTTCTGTAGATTTTACTTCCAGACTGAATCTCGTATTCTGACAACAGGTCTACTAGAATGTTATCGTCATTTCCGGTATAAAGGGTTATATTATCCGCTCGTCCCGATTCAATAACTCCCCTTAAAACATCAAAAGTCTGATAGCGGTTGAATGGTGCTATTTTTATCGCAATTACATTTTCAATTGCTGCAAAACTCCTCCAGAAGTCAACATCAAGTAATCTGCCTCCCACTGCAGGCTGGAGATAAAAACCAACAACCGGAATTATTTCGGAAATTTCCCGGCAATGACGTATGATTTCATCATTGGTGGCATCCTTGAATGCAGCAAGGCTGAGAAGAACAGCGTGATAACCGTGTTTTTTTGCCATACCGGCTTCCTTTGTCGCCTGATCAGTTTTGCCAATGACGCCGGCGATGCGGATCACCGGGTTACCCGTTTTAGCGGAAAACCTGGTTAATTCCTCTCCGGCCAGACTAAGCAAAGGTTCATACAGACCAACCTCCGGTTTCCTGATTGCAAACTGTGTGGTATGTACCGCAACCGCAAGGCCTCCCGATCCTGCATCAAGATAATACCTTATCAGTGCCCTCTGCCTTCTTTCATCCAGTTTCCTTTTGCTGTTGAGTGCAAGTGGCATTGCAGGAATCACAACTCCTTCCTTTAACTTTTCGAGAACCTCTGCTGGAATGGTATT
>CALMJY010000190.1 GCA_937864815.1 uncultured Bacteroidota bacterium | reverse complement strand
TGCTGATCACACTCCATGTCTGTGTCCCTGCATTGACATTGGGCGCTGCAGCATAAGTATGCTCTGTTCCCGCAAGTGTCGTATTCAATGCATCACAAGCTGGTGTTGGTGCTGTGCCTGCACTTGCTCCTGTCGGATTCTCATTAAATCTGACAACTACAATATCTTCATCTGAACAGACACCATTGACTTCTGTCCATTTGAAGTTATATGTTCCATAAACGCTTACTGTCGGAGTGCCGGCAGGATTATTTGCTGAAGTTGCACCCCAACCCGTAATTGTGCCAGGATTAACACCTGTCAGAGTCCAGGTACCAATACCAACACTTGGTGTGGCATTAAGAGTTGTTGTTTTTGATCCGCAAATTTCCTGGTCAAGCCCTGCATCGGTATTTGGTATTTCATAAATAGTAATACTATAATTTGTCCCGGGGGAAATACTGCCACCACACGCATCCTGAACTGTGGTAAGAGTATAAGAGTGCAATCCTATTGAAAGAGGTGGTGGAGTTAAAGCAATGTTTGAATTAGAGGTATATGGATTAACAACACCATAACCGGTAATAGTAAGAATATAAGGAGGTGCTCCACCCGTAATTACAGATTTAATTGTGCTTGCTGCACCGAAGCAGGCATCACCACTTCCGGTAAAAGTTGCCCCGGTAAGTGGAGCTCCGACTGTTATAACTATAGGGGTTCCTGTTGCTTCAACAGGACACCCGTTAGCATCTGTAACAGATGTAATTGTATAAGTATAGGTACCTGTTGTAAGAATTCCTGTTGGGATATTTGAGCCACTGATATATCCTGCTCCTGTTGATAATGGAGTGGCGTTCCTTGTGTAATTTACTGTATATGGTGAAGTTCCGCCTGTAAGGTCTACATAAAAATTAGTTGCTGTATTATTACAGATACTTGCATCATCATGTAATTGAGCAATCTGAAATCTCGGATGAACAATTATTGTTCTAATTGCTGAAAAAACAGCCGGACAGCTTCCGCTTTTAACTTCTGCCCGGTATTCCCATGTACCTGAAGAGGATGGAATTTCAGAATAAGTCGTCAACGTATTTGCAATATCCGTCCAACCGCCACCGTTCAGCTGTTTCTGCCATTTCTGAACTGTTCCGGTATGACCTGAAAGAGTCATAACTCCGGTATTAATATTATAACAAATTGGTGTACTTCCTCCTGTGACATTTCCGCCTACCGATGTTGCATCAACAACAACTGATTGTGTTCCTGAGAATGTAGAAGCACAAGTACCGCTTTTTACTTCCGCTCTATATTCCCAGGTGCCAATAGAAGAAGGAATCTCTGAATAAGTTGTTGCATTGTTGACAATGTCATTCCAAGCACCGGCATTCAACCTTTTCTGCCATTTAACAACAGATCCTGTATGACCACTCAAAGTCATTGTCCCAGTCCCGGAACTAATACATATAGGTGTAGTAGCTCCAGATACTGAACCTCCAACAGAAGTTGGATCAACAACAATTGTGGTTACAGTTGAATAAGTTGTAGCACACGATCCACTGGTTATCTGTGCACGGTATTCCCAGGTTCCGGCAGAAGCCGGAGTTTGAGATATCGTAATTTGGTTTCCACTTCCGCCAATATTGGTCCATCCCGCAGCAGGGAGTAATCTTCTCTGCCACCTTGTAATAGATCCGGTATAACCTGATACTGTCATGTTGCCTGTACTTGCACCCAGACAAATTGGAGTGGTGCCACCTGAAGTTGTTCCACCAACTGATACGGGATCAACAAGTATTGATACCGGATTTGAAAATGCAGATACACAGACACCGCTCTGAACCTCAGCCCGGTAATTCCATGTACCAGATGATGCCGGTGTTTCAGAATAAGTAGTGGTAGTATTTACAATATCCGTCCAGGCTCCTGCTCCAAGGCTTTTCTGCCATTTCAGCACAGTGCCTGTATGACCGCTAAGAGTCATATTTCCTGTAGCTGATCCCAAACAAATCGGAGTTGTACCACCTGTTACCGATCCGCCAACCGTTGTCGGATCAACGACAATGGTCCTAATTGCTGAAGTTGTTGCGGGACAAGATCCGCTCTTGATTTCTGCTCTGTAATCCCATGTACCGGCAGAAGAAGGAACCTCAGAATAAGTTGTTGTTGTATTTACGATATCTGCCCAGGCACCAGCATTGACCCTTTTCTGCCATTTGGTAATTGTTCCTGTATGACCTGAAAGCGTCATTATCCCTGTATTGATTGTCTGACATATTGGAGTGGACCCTCCTGATATTGAACCACCAACCGAAGCGGGATCGACAACAATTGTCCGTGCAGTTGAAAATTCAGAGCTGCAAACCCCGCTTTTTACCTCAGCCCGATAATCCCAGGTTCCAGCAGATGAAGGTGTTTCAGAGTAAGTTGCAGCTGTATTCACTATATCTGTCCATGCTCCTGCATTAAGTCTTTTTTGCCATTTCTGGATTGTTCCGGTGTATCCCGACAAAGTCATAGTACCGGTTGGAGAACCAAGACAAAGAGGAGTTGTTCCCCCGGTAACAGATCCCCCAACCGACAATGGATCTACAGTAACGGATAATGATCTTGCTGTTGATGGGCAATTTGGCGCTGTCGGATATCTATTTACAACACTTACTGTCTGAGCACCGGAAGCTCCACCAATATTCACTGTAATTTGTCTTGTCCCTTGACCGGCAGTAATAGTCCATCCGGCCGGGACTGTCCATTGATATTCTGTAACACCTCCGACAGGCATTGTCGGAGGATTAGCAACAACAGAATATATTTTGGCAGTTTCATTTATACATACTGGGGATGAACCGGTTATTACACCTGGTTGTGACAAAGACTCCCTGATTGTGAGTGATACCGGTGTTGCTAAACTTTTACATCCAAGGCCTACAAGTGAACTGTCAACGACCCAGTAATTATAAACCCCCACTGCAGACTGGGTTTGAGTAAAAGTGGTTGAAGAACTTGAATAAGCAAGGCTCGTAAGTGTTGCATTTCTGTGCCATCTATATACCCCAAACGGAGGACCATTAGTTACGGTCAAGGTCCTGTCCGGATCACCAAAGCAAATAATCCTGCTCGCAATAACTGGTGCAGGGGGCGCACCAACGACAAGTATCCTGGCAGTAGATGTTCTGGCAATACCTGCATTTGGACTGCCTGTTGTAGGATATGATTGTTGCCCATTCCATTGATTACAATAGTTCCAGTTGCGAACTGTAACTTCAAAATACTCGTTTACAACAGTTACTCCAGCCGGGAAAGATATTGGATATGTAAGCTGGGATCCTGCAATTGGATCAGGACCCGTAGAAATTACCGGGCCTTCAAAAAATCCACTGGTAGTTGAATATGCTGGCACAGTTGCCCCATTTAATGGATTTATAGTCCATGAATTAGTTACAGGAGCTCCTGTCGCATCTGTTAACTGAACAGTGGAACCATATACATTTATACTTATATTTGGTATACCTAAAGCCCCTCCTCCCGGAGTAGTACCATAAACAAACTGAACATGTCTTTGAATATTATTTGGCTTAGAAAGTGTAACTGGGTCAACACACGCAAAGGTACTTGCATCTTGGAAAGTAAAATTTGTAAGTCCTTCCCTTTCACACACTTGTTTCTCCAAGGGAGTGATTGCGATTACACCATTTGCCTCATCATCAGTATGCCAGTTTGAAAGTTTTTGATTCTGAGTAATATCAACTGAAACATATCCACATGTAGCTCCTGCTCCATCAGGATCCTGAGAAAAGAACACCTGAACTGTATATTCACAAAAATCGTCAGTTGGTAGAAAAACTTCATGTGTTTTTGAGATAACCCAATTATTGGGAGGAGTTGGAGATTGAGCTACAGTAATTTGTGTAACAGCGCCATTATTATTATAAATTGTATTAGATCTGGTTGTTCCGCCTGCATCTGTTAATCTAAAAAGCAATCTGAGATAACCAGATGGTGTAAGTCCTCCGTCAATCTCATATGTATATGTAACAAAATAATGTGCCGGGACACATCTTTGTGCAGCGCTCTGAGAGCTTCCGGGGCTACCGATAGCAGTAGAACATTGTGCAATGGTTTTGTTTTCAGTAGTAATATAAAAAAATACTGAAAAAATTAAGAAGATAATTTTATACCTTCCTGAACCGGAAAAAATTTTTGATCCCATCGCTTCAGTTTTTATAAAATCCCAATTTAAGCTGTAATAATAAAGTTAGCTTTAGATACCAACCATCAGAAACAAGACCTAAATATACTAATAAAGGTTGCATGATTTTCCATTGAACATACAATTAAAAATGGTTACGGGATCTGTAATTTAACAAGAATTGAAATTATGAGTAAAAGGCAATGGGCAATGGGTAACCGGGAATAGGTGTATTTGAAAATCTGAAATGTTTGGGGTGATGAGGTGATGGGGTGATGAGGTGATGGGGTGAGATATATTAGCTGTTATTTAATTTTCGAATCAAACCAGTTATTAAATTTCTGATATACTTTATTCTATCCTCAAATTCTGATTTATTATTATGATATCCTAAATTACCTGAAATTTCAATTTGAGTTTCCAGTTCAGAAAGTGATCCAAGTGAGATGTAGAGGAATTGGATAAATTCTTTTTTATTCTTTCTGGCAGCACTCTCCGAAATATTTGAAGGTATTGAAACAGCAGCTCTTCTCATCTGATTTACCAGGCAAAATTTCTCATCATCCGGAAATCGTTTTGTAATGAAATAAACGTCATTGACTAATTCCATTCTTTTCTTGTAAGCAATTAAATCTTTATGCATATCGGTTGTCTTTTATATATTCCTTTTAGCACCTCGGAACCTCATCACCCCGTAACCTCGTCACCATTTCCTCACCATCAGTGATTTTAGTCCGCAAAAAATTATTCCACTTTAAAAATAATAAAAAGGCAGCAGGGATTAGGTAAAATATAGGGAATTTTTTAGCTGATACCTTGTTGTATGAATACATCCTGCATGTTATTTTAGTTTTCGCAAACGGTCCTGATTTAAACTGAATAAAAAACTGGTTCTGATAAGCCAGAGGATATTATGGTTAGTGAACATGATATTATCTGCCAGATTATAAAGTTTAATGCCGGTTCTGATAAAAATGAATACTTATCTGACGGGCATTTTAAACTATCGCTCTGGTTATTGATGAGATCTGACCGGTCCCTGAATCCAGCTGACACCTCGTTGATGACATCTGATTGCTTACTGAAACGATCTGAATGGGGTTTGAAGCGATCTGAATGGTCTCTGAATCTATCTGAGGAGTCTTTGAAGCCGTCTGAACAATCGTATAAGAGATCTGACACGTTTTTAGAGAATGGAAAAGGTCTTCAAAACCAACTTTTACCCCCAAACCCCGCCTTCGGCAAGCTCAGGGCAAGCCCAAGGGGGCTTAAAAAAAAAGATCATCTTTCATAATAACTAATTAATCTAAACTCTTCTAACTATGACAACTAAACAGGAAAACAGGCTGAACATGTACCTTGCATTAAGGGATTTTCTGATTCCGAATGAGGCAATTACCAAAGATCTGCCAAATTTCGGTGCAAACTTTACCGTACTCAGGGATACAATCGAAAAGATCCAGACGATTGCCGAACTTCAACGGGGAGATATTACCGGTATCACCAAACAGAAGAATGAAATACGAAATACCCTGATTGCACTTACATCCGACTGTTCAAGAAAGATCTCCGCATTTGCTAAAAATTCAAACAATACAGTTCTCTTAAGCGAAGTTAAAACAGGAAAATCGGGTCTGGTTAATGTAACAGATGTCGCATTAAAGGATCATGCACAAATTATCTACGAAAAAGCACAAGCCAACCTTGAATCGCTGGTTTCGTATGGTATTTCTGCTGAAACACAGAAAATACTCCTTGATGCTATTAATTTGTATAATACATCAATTGCCAAACCCAGAGTAGGCATTGCCGAAAAGAGCCAGGCAACAAAGGAGCTTGTGATCCTGTTCAATACTGCCGATACCGTTATTGTTAATATGGACTATGCCGTTGAAATAATACGACTGACTCAGTCAACATTCTATAACGGCTACAAAACTGCAAGAAAACTCGTTGATACAGGCACTTCAAGACTATCACTGAAAGCAGTTGCCAGAGAAGCGGGGAACGGAAATCCCATAAAAGGCGTGACTTTCAGGTTCGTTCATAGTGACCTGAAAGTACCGGGCAGCAATGGGGAAATAGTTAAGAAAACAGCCGATGGTGGCAGCTTCAATTTAAAGAACATAGCTCCCGGAAATTATCAGGTGGTTATCAGCAAACCGGGATTTGTTGAGAAGAAAGTATTGGTAAGTGTTTCGGAGGGGGAGATGACTGAGTTGGTGGTGGAGCTGGAGAGGGGGTGATGGGGAGAAAGGGAGAGGGGGAGAAAGATAGTGTTTAGAGCGTAAAACGTAAAGCGTAGAGCGTTAGTTTCCTTATAACATTCTCCGTCTTCTCTTTAAAAAAATTCAATAAAATCTTAAACAAAATCTTATGAAAAAATTCATATTACTATTATTTGCATTAACAGTACTGTATTCCTGCTCATCAGTTCAGATCTATTCGGATGGAGAACTGAAAAACAAAACGGGATTGAAATATTATCCCGTGAAACCTTACCTGCTTGTGGAACTTAAATCGGAAAAAGACAATACGATTAAAACCACGATAGTTTACCTGCCTGATCTGGCCAATCCGCAGTTCCTGAGAATTACTCCGGGAATTGGTTCAAACGAGCTGAAGATGACTTTTACAAACGGAAGCCTGGCTTCTTACGGACTTGCATCAGAATCAGAGATCCCGGAGACAATCAATTCAATTGCCTCTCTTATAAGCAAGAGTTCGGATGCTGTTAAACAGTTTGCAGGTCCTGAAAGTATCCTTAAACAGGAACCCGGGGAGGTGAATTTCATACTTTATGAGATCATCATTACCAGAGAAGGGACAGTTTTGAAGGAAGTTGGGGTTCAATAATAATATTTTTATTCCCCTCCCCCCCAAGACTTAGCTCTACGAGGTCCAAGGGGGATTATTCTGAAACCATCTTACCCCCAAACCCCACCTTCGGAAAGCTCAGGGCAAGCCCAAGGGGGGCTTTATAAACCGGATCTTACAAATAAAAAATGCAGAATCAAAAATTCCATAATATTTAAAAAATGAAAAAATGCATATTGATACTTTATGATATCTCTTCTTCGGAAATATCGCATAACAATATTGACATTTCAAATAACTTCTGCAAGATAGCATTCTTTGATCCGGAATCAGAGGAAAAGGATTTTGATGTGCCGGTACTGGTCTATAAACTGGATTCACTTGAATTTATGAAGAGTGAATCGATGAAAAACATCCTCAAAAATGAAAACCATCAGGGCATTGTGATTGAGCAGGATAAATGGCCATCATCGGGAACAGAACATTTTGTCAGATATGAAGATCTTTGTAAAGACAAACCCGAGCACCCTGAGTTCTCGCTTACACCAACACAAATCAGGGTAATGGATCTGCTAGCGACCGGTCTGCAGTATAAAGAGATAGCAACAGCACTGAATCTCAGTTTTCATACTATAAAAAATCATATTTCAAACTCATATGAAAAGATGGGTGTGACATGCTGGGAGGAGGCAGTGTTTAAGTATCTGGAGTATAAGAGGATGAGGAGCTGGTAGGAAGTAGGAAGTAGGTAGTGGGCAGTGGGCAGTGTGTGAAGGGTAATCGGTAATCAGTATTCAGTAATAGGTTAAAAATAATTAAATGTTTATAGTATGTTAAACAAGATCATTAAAGTTAATGGGGTATCGGAGCCGGTAGGAACAGGATGGTTACCGCCGGTGCCTGATCTGAGGGATTA
>CALMJY010000189.1 GCA_937864815.1 uncultured Bacteroidota bacterium | reverse complement strand
GATATAAATTGAGGCAGCGGTGAAGGCAAAGGTTGTTAGAATACTAAAATATGTCATTTTATTCGTATTGATATTCTCCTTAACTGATTGTGCATCATCCAAAAAAAATTCTTATTCATCCAAAAAAAGTAAATCTTCCAAGGTAAGTACATCACAACTGGGAAGAAACAAATACTACTTCTCCTCAGGTTATCAGAAAAAGCTCAGCAAAAACTATAAAAAACGCTAAATAACCTATTCATTGCAATTTACTGAGAGTCCGTCATAAGCAAGGGATGTACCTGAAGGCAGTTCTCCGGATACTTCCGCATGGTATCCCATCTGATGACTTATATGGGTAATGAAAGCCTTTTTGGGAGAAATCTCCCTGATAAAATCAAGTGCTTCCCTCAGACAAAAATGGGATATATGCTTCTCCTTTCTGAGTGCATTAATTACCAGATATTTAACACCAAATAGTTTCTCCTTGCTTTCCTCCGGAATGTAATTAGCATCAGTGATGTATGCAAAATGTCCGATCCTGAATCCATAAACCGGAAGGTGATAATGAAAAACCCGTATAGGTATAATATTCAGGCCATTAACTGAAAAACCATGCTCCGGTACAGGCAACAGCATCATCTTTGGTATTCCCGGGTATTGTATTTCAGAGAAAACATAAGAATACTCTTTTTTAATGGCTTTCTGAACCCGCTCCTCGGAATAAATGTCAATGGCTGACTGGCTCCTGTAATTGAAAGCTCTTACATCATCAAGACCGGCAATATGATCTTTATGTTCGTGTGTCAGTATTATTCCGTCAAGTTTTTTTACATTAGCCTGCAGCATCTGCTGCCTGAAATCAGGTCCGGCATCGAACAACAGTGTAACTTTTCCGGTTTGAAGAAGCAGTGAAGTCCTTAGCCTTTTGTCATGCGGGTCATCAGACATACATGTATCACAATCACAGGCTATTACAGGAACCCCCTGAGATGTTCCGGTACCAAGAAATGTAATTTTCACATTTGCATTTTTACATAACAAACCTACTTAAAAAAGGACAAATCTCAATACACTGCTTAATATAATTATAAACCAGTCAAGGGTATATTTGCTATATTTGACTAAATAAAAATTACTGATGGAAGGCAGACTTTTTCTGATACCTGTAACTCTCGGTGGTGAAAATTATTCATATGTTATTCCTGAGCAGGTTATAGAGATTACAAGGAATCTGAGGTTTTTCATTGTAGAAGAAATTAGAAGTGCACGCAGGTTTCTGAGGATGATCGACAGGCAATTTCCAATAGATGAAAGCAATTTTTCAATTCTCAATGAACATACTCCCGAAAATGATATAGACTTGTTTCTTGAACCTCTCAGAAAAGGTTCTGATATCGGGTTAATGAGTGAGGCAGGTCTTCCCTGTCTCGCTGATCCTGGTTCAAGAATCGTATCAATTGCACATAAATTAAATTACAGGGTGGTTCCTCTTTCGGGACCATCATCAATAATACTGGCACTTATTTCATCAGGACTGAACGGACAGAATTTCACATTTAATGGTTATCTGCCTGTTAAGCCAGCAGAAAAGGTTATTAAGATCAGAGAACTCGAGAAAAGAGCGAGAGAAGGTTATTCACAGATCTTTATGGAAACTCCCTACCGAAGTCAGAAGCTTTTTGAAACTATTACCGAGATCTGCAATAAAGATACCCGGCTGTGCATTGCTTCAGATATAACTCTTCCTTCAGAATCAATAAAAACATTAAGATTATATGAATGGAAAAAGTCTGTCCCTGATTTACGAAACAGGCTTGTGGTATTTGTAATGGCGTGATTTTAAATTCCTTTACCCTTCTTAAGAAGTACAAGCTGAACTTCAAAAAGAAGAGGAGTATATCCACCAATGCCTCCGTAGTAGTTACCTGTTGATCCATAACCAAGAGAAGAAGGGATGAGGAATAAGGATTTACCTCCCTGCTTCATATATGATAATCCCTCGCTGAAGCCTGTAATAAGTCCCTGGCTGCCAATAATCACTTCCAGAGGTTTCACAGCATTTACATTTGAATCAAATATTCGTCCATCCAGAAATTTTCCGGTATACCTGACATAGGCAGTATCAAATTTGACCGGAAGGGTCCCGGTTCCGGTAACCTGTTCGAGGTAATAAAGTCCACTGGGCTTTAATTCAAAATTAAGAGTGCTGTTGCGCTCAAGATATTCCTGGATCTTAAGTTGCTCCGCCTCCTCAAACTCATTTGTTTTATTACAGGATATTACTGTTGTCATTAAGACAATAGCAGAAAAAATAAACATCAGAAGATTTCTATTCATTACAGTAAGAAAATTAGTTGGGCAAATATATACAATTTCAGCGGATCACGTGAATATTATAAACAAGGGTTGAACGAGGCGGGATTTTACGACCATCCCCAATCAGCCCGTAGGCCAGAAAAGGGGGCAGAATAAAAATTGCTTCGGATCCTTTGCGAAGATATTTGAATCCCTCATTCAGACCTGAAGGAAGGTCACTCATTCCGAGTTTAATTTCCTGTGGCCCAAGATCACCTGAGTTATAACACTCTGTTCCGTCAAGCAATGAACACTGAAAATTGTATACAACTCTGTCATTATCCTTAAACAAATCACCATCCCCGTCTTTTATGATACAGTACCATAAACCTGTCGAAGTCTCATTCATACGCAGACCCTTACGCTCAAAGTAGCTCTGGATTCTCTCTCTGTCCTTCTGAATAATATAACTGTTTACATCTGCCATTTCTTCATTCCCCGGACGATAGGCCGATGGCTTTTTATCGGTCTTGTCCCTGCAGGAAACAACAAATATTAAGAGTAAAGAAAAAACAGTAAGTCTGAATATCATCTGCTTATTCAATATTTTCAAATCTCCAGGCATTCTCCTGAAGTACCTTAAGGAAATACGTTATTGTATTTTCCAGAGTATCATAATATTCTCCCCCTGAAGCATTCATATGACCACCTCCGGAAAAGTAAAGGGAAGCAATTTCATTTGAAGGAAACATGCCTTTCGACCTGAACGAGAGTTTAATGAATCCATCCTTTTCGATAAACAGTGTTGAAAAGCAGATACCCTTTATAGATAGAGGCATATTTACAAATCCTTCCGTATCTCCCTTTACATGGTTATATTCCTTGAGATCTGCTTTTGTCAGGTATATATATGCGCTTTTAAGTTCAGGCAGAACAACCATTCGTTTGTTCATAGCATATCCCTGTAATCGTAATCTGTCAGCTGAAAAGTTATTATAAACCAGGTTCAGAATCTTTTCTTTTTCAACACCTGCTTCAAGCAGGTCCGCCACTATCCTCAGCGTACTCGCAGTATATGATCCGTGTTCAAAATTCCCCGTATCAGTTATTATTCCAGTATATAGTGCCTCTGCATATACCTTGTTCATAAAAGGCTGGCTGCTCATTTCAGAAATTAATTCATATACCAGTTCTGACGTTGAGCAGAATGATGACTCAGAGATTTGAATGTCAGCAAAATCAGTGGGATCAAGATGATGATCTATAAGTACTTTTCTGGCTTTAGAAGCTATAACTAACCCCTCTGCCTCTCCCATTCTGTTAGGCTGATTGAAATCAACCATAATAATAAGATCAGCAGCATCGATAAGTTTCTTACATTTATTTCTTTCACGTATGAAAATATTAATCTGATCGCTGCACTCCATCCATTTTAAGAACTCCTGGAGGTAATTAGGCGTCATCATGCTTACATTTCTTCCGATATGTTTAAGATACTGATATAAAGCTATTTGTGAACCAATTGCGTCACCATCCGGATTGATATGTGAGATGATCAATATATTATCGGACAAACAAAAGAGATTAAATAATTGTTTCGTATATTTGGAAATATCTACCACTTAATTACTTTTTTTTGTGTTTAAAGATAAATAATATTCCTTAAGCGATTCCTACAACAAGTAACAATACACATTCTATGTACACTGATTTTACATTTTCGATAATTAAACCTAATGCAGTAAGAACCGGAAAGACAGGCCCCATCCTTGCGATGATAAATGAAGCCGGATTTGAAATAGCGGCGATGCGGATGGTAAGACTAACAAGACCCCAGGCTGAATCTTTTTATTCTGTTCACAAAGGCAAACCATTTTATGAAGGACTCGTTGAATTCATGACTTCAGGTCCTGTTGTTGTTATGATTCTTCGTCATGAGAATGCAGTGGAACAATTCAGGAAACTCATAGGTTCAACCGACCCAAGCAAGGCTGAACCAGGCACAATAAGAAAACTATTTGCAGTTTCAGTACAGATGAATGCGGTTCATGGATCAGACAGCGTTGAGAATGCAGCCATTGAAGCCAACTTCTTCTTTTCAAAAGTGGAACGATTCCTATAGACAAAATTCAAATGAATTCTAATATATTACCAGATTTCTCAGATAAAAAAACACTTGAGAAATACTCCTCGGCATTTACATTGTCGGATATGGAGATCTTTATTTTTCCCGAGTTATTCTATCCTCTTGTGCTTGCCAATATTATGTCGCCAGTGATCTGGAAATGGAGGGATGATACATGGTTTAAGGATATTGAGAAGAAAAATTTCAACAGTAAGGCTAACAGGATCAAACAATATATTATTCAGAATTATGTATTCAACCTGGACCTGTCTACCTGGGGTTTAACTACAAAAACAGAAGAGATTGCAAGATTCAGTAATTTCTTTGATGTAGATTTGCTCAGACAGTCAAATGCACTGTTCGGATATGAAGGAGACAAGTATTATTTTGATATTGATATCCGCAAGCATTTCGGGCTTGACAAATTTGACTCCGACATAATTCCATACTGGAAAACAGAAACTGTAGAGGCAATGACTGCCTTCAGATACAAAGAAGGATTCACAACCGGAGCCGGTGAATGTGTCTCTTTATCAGCATTATATGCAGCTGCAATGTTCATAGTCGGGAGAGTGCCTCTTGAGAAGATCTTCCTGATAGCCACCCCCCTTCATTCCCAGAATTTTGTAATTGAAAAAGAAGGGCTTATTACCAATAACAGAAGAATTGTTACAAAGAACATGTGGTTCAACGGTACGTCACTTTCTGAAAAAGCACGAAGAGCACTTGAGAATGAAAAGGTTACTATTGTATCACACATTTCAGGATTCATACACATACTTTACAATGAGGCTTCAATTGACAGAAATGCTTACAGAATATTTACTGAAAAGATAAAAGAGTTTTTAACAACTGAAGTTACGACCCATATATTTATAAACTTTCTTCGTTTCAAGTCAAGGTATAAATCGTTATTCCAGTTCAGGTGCGACTGTTCCGGTAAATTCAGGTATATATCTCTTGAAAAGATGTTTGAATATGAACATACAAGTAAATTCAATGTTTCGGACGGAACACGTGAATTGCTTGTTAAAGAGATTGAAGGTGATGAATTTCACTTAAGTCCACTGCAGGGAAAATTATATCTTAATGATGTTGAGGAAATCATTGACTCACAAAAAGGGAAAAATATTGATGTCATAAAAAATGAGGTTATAAGGGCATCTGATACTGCTTTCAGTCAGGTCCTGTCAGATCTGTTTAATGAACTGAATGAGTTTATTTTCACTGAACCAAAACTCCCTGAATCTGAAAAGAAATATATTAACACTTACCGACATGACATAAGCATAAGCGACAGTCGCGAGATGATTATTGATAAAATAACAGGAAGTACCGGCTTGTCTGAGCTCTCAATGCTGACACAATATGTATACAGAGACATGGAGAGAATTGACTGGAGGCCCTTTATCAAAGCTGCCATTGAAAGAAATCCTGTCTGTTTTAACGACTTCTCAGGGAAAGATGTCAGCCAGACCTATGCGATACTGAAACAACTACCTGATGAATCAATTTACGATGCTAACCGGCTTGCACTTCCGGATGAGGTATGGAATTTCAGGCGCGGTGATGGAATTGAAAAAGCGTTTCTGCTGGCAGACACAATACTAAAAGCAGACAGATCGGTTAAAATAATGATCAAAATAAACCATGATTCTGTAATTCTGGAGCTTGGAGATCAAAAATATCATTTCAGATCGGGAAAAAAATTCCATAAAACAATTACTCTGGAAAATGGTGAAATATATGTTATATAACATATATTTTATAATGAGGCTTATCTCAGGATAATATCTTTTATAACCTCTTTTCCTGCCTTCTCATTAAGCTTATTACGCAGGGATTCCCTCAGCATCATCAGTTCATTCCTTACCACAGAGGATGTGAGATGAACGTGAAGAACATGATCCTTCACATAAATCTTAGAGGTTCTGGAGCTTATAGCCTTTCCGACAATCTCTTCCCATGAGTTTAAAACAGAGGTCTCTGCAAGTTTTTCACCCAGATTCATTTCCGTGATGTAATCCTTAATAGCATCAGCAAGTGATATGGTTTTACTACGCCGCATTATCTGGTTCTGCCATTCTGAGTAATAACTTCCACCCTGTTTTCAGCTATGTTGAAAAGCTTATAATCGGTATTGTGTGATGAAAGAATATCATGCAGCCTGCTGCCATGAGTATCAGTTATGAATATTTGACCGAACCGGTGGTTGCCAACCAGTCGTATTATCTGCTCAACTCTTTCAGCATCAAATTTATCGAAAATATCATCGAGAAGAAGAATCGGAGAATATCCTGCCTTGCGCTTTATATACTCAAACTTTGCCAGTTTTAAGGCCACCAGATATGACTTCTGCTGTCCCTGGGATCCAAGTGATTTCACAGGAAATTCATTCATCTGAAGAACAAGGTCATCCTTATGGACTCCCACAGTTGTGTATTCCATAATTCTGTCTTTATGAACTGAATTTGCGAGAGTTTCACTGAAATTTCCTTCAGTAAGATGAGAATTATATGTCAGTTTTACTTTTTCCCTTCCGGATGAAATCATTGAATAATACTCCTGAAATACCGGAATAAGCTCATTTACAAGAATTTTTCTTTCACTGAAAATATAATTCCCGTATTTTACAAGTTGTGAATCCCAAATTGAAAGCATATCACTGTCGAATTTTCCGGATGATCTGAAATCCTTAAGGAGCCTGTTTCTTTGCTGCAGAGCCTTATTATACATTAATACTGCATCAAGATATCCTGTATCATACTGGCTTATAATCTTATTCATAAATCTGCGGCGGTCATCGCTTCCTTCTGAGATAAGGGCGCTGTCAGCCGGTGATATCATTACAACCGGGTACCTTCCGACATGATCAGAGAGTCTCTGATATTCTTTTCCGTTACGTTTAAGGAGTTTCTGCTTCTGTTTCTGAAATGCACAATAAATATTATCCTCTTCACCATCTCTTACCATGGTACCCTGAAGGATAAAAAAATCCTCACCATGCCTGATACTGATGCTGTCGATATTATTAAAGAAGCTTTTTGTGAGAGAAAGATAGTGTATGGCATCGAGTATATTCGTTTTACCCACACCATTATTACCTACGAAACAATTGATCTTAGGGGAGAACTCGATCTCGCTAAGCTCATAATTCTTGAAGTTGGTAAGTGTCAGGTTTTTAAGGTACATTATTCAGGTTCAAGGTTCAGATTCTATGGAATTGCTTTTACAGTAATTTGTTCCAGCCTAAAGGTACGGACAAAAATTGAAAGGCAAAATGCCTGAAATATAAGGTTTATGCAAAAATCCATATTACTAACTCCCTGTTTTTATTACACATACAACATTTTTTTCATATAACTGTATAAACATCAGTAAGATTATTTTTAATTTGTCTGAAAAAAATTACTTTTGCGGTGCAATTTTAAGTTAAACAGTTAGGACCAGTATGGCAAAGAACAACAAGGATTCAAATCCACAGACTATATCAAATGTTGAACAGACACTGACAAGAACGGAACAATTCCTTGAAGCAAATTATAAGACACTGCTGACAGGACTAGGAGTGGTAGTTGTTTTTGTAGGGCTCATCTGGCTTGGGAAAATCTATCTCTCAAAAAGAAATGATGAGGCTCAGTCTCAGATTTATCAGGCTGAAAAGTACCTTGAAATGGATTCCCTGAGTCTTGCACTTAACGGAGATGGTAACTACCTTGGATTTATTGATATTGCTGATAGCTATAAATTTACCAGAACAGGAAATCTTGCCAATTACGGTGCCGGAATCTGTTATCTTCACCTTGGTGACTATCAGCTGGCGATTGACTATCTTAACAAGTACTCGAAAAAGGATAAAGTGATTGGTTCCCTGGCTCTTGGAGCTACTGGTGATGCATACGTTGAGCTTGGTGAACTTGAGAAAGGGGTTTCAAAGTATCTGGAGGCTGCTGATTATTCCAAAAACTCTTTTAATACACCATTGTTTCTCATGAAAGCCGGAGAAATTTATGAACTGACAGGCAAGTTTTCAGAAGCTTTAAAACTCTATGAACGAATTGAGAGTGAATATCCCGAAAGCACCGAAGGTTCTTCAATAGAAAAATACATTACCAGGGTAAAGCTTCTGATAAAATAACTCGGAGAGTATTTTTCAGTATTTATAAAACAGCGCATCGGGCTCATTTTCAACTGAGACAGGTGCGTTTTCTTTTAACAGCATATCAAAATGGCAACAATCAATTTGTCTTCTTATAATTCCGCAAGTATACCTGATGCAGGTGAAATGCGATTCGGTATAGTTGTTTCGGACTGGAACAGTGATGTAACATGGTCTCTCCTTGAAGGAGCTGTGAAAACTCTGAAAAAGCATGGTGCGACCAAAAAAAATATTGTTGTAAAACATGTTCCCGGAAGTTTCGAACTTACTTTAGGGGCTCAGTTCCTTGCAAAATACGATGATCTTGATGCGATAATCTGCCTTGGTTGTGTTATACAGGGTGAGACTCCTCACTTCACATATATATGCCAGGGAGTAACACAGGGGATAACCCAGCTTAACCTTGAATATAATATCCCTTTCGTGTTTGGTGTTTTAACAACAATGAATCTCCAGCAGGCCAAAGACAGATCCGGAGGGAAACATGGTAACAAGGGTGATGAAGCAGCTGTTACAGCAATAAAAATGGCAGCATTACATCGTGAGATTGAAAGGTAATTCTATCTGAGAATTTTCCGGACGAAAGCTACTGTAAAATAGGACATCATGAAAACTCCCATAAAGCCTTCAAATCCTGCAAGAATCCGGCTCATTCCCATCGGATAGGTATCCCCGTATCCTATTGTGAAAAAGGTTATGGCAGCATGGTAAAACGACTGAACAAATACTGTGAGATTATCAGGATTTCCTACTGATGACACTGTTTTTCCCAAACCAATAAGCTCCAGGAGATAATAGGATATACCAAAAAATAGCCAAAAGAATACAACACTGAAAAGCACCCTGCCAGGCGATGTGGCATAAAGGCCAATTTTATCGAACAAAAGCCACTGAAACCCATATGGTATATAAGTAAAGTATCTTCTGGCTCCTCCTTTTTCCATTTCCTTTGTGAGCCTTGATTTTGCCTCATAACGTTTAAACATTACATAGGCTTCATCCTCATCGTCATATTTTCCTGTACCATTAAAATTTTCCTTGAGTATCCTGAATTGATCGGCTTTCTGTCTGAGTGTTGTATTTTCCTGATTTAAAATAGATTGATTGCATTTGTTATTCTGCCAGTCAATGTAAAGTTTCCCAATCAGCCGCATTCCTGACAAATCAAGTACTTTAATATTTACAGGAAAATCATAAGGTTCCAGATCAATGATATCACGAACAATAGTATCAGAGATATCCAGTAGTTGTGCCTTTGAGACGCGAAGATCAAAATACTGATCGAGATGGCATGATTTGAGGGAAAGAGATCCAAATTTGGATTCAAAAAAAGTGACATCACCGCTACCGAATTCAGTCCTTTCAAAACTGATATCAGTATTATCCATCTCCATAAGGTTGAATTTTTTTGGACCGCTCCCCATTTCTGCTTTCTTGAACTGAATCTTCCCCGCTTTGCAGGAAGCACCCTCAAAATCAACTTCTCCGTTTCCAAAAACTGAACGGTTGAAATTGACCCTTCCAGATCCAAAATCAACTGTTCGAAAATCGACCCTGCTGTTCCCAAACTCTGTTCTTTCAAACATTATATCGCAATTCCCGAATACTGAATAATGGAAGTCAACCTTCCCTCCTGTTATCCGGGTTATTTTAAAATTAAAACGACCGTTGTTGAATTTTGTGTTTATAAATAAAAGCTCTCCTGAATTAAACTCGGTATTGGCAAAAGTAACCTCTCCATCGCCAAAATGAATATCCTGAAAATCTTTTACCCCGTCTTTTACAACTGTATTTTTGAACAGGAAATCTCCATCACCAAATGAAGAACCTGCAAATTCGATATTTCCATCCCTGAAAAGGGTATGTGAAAAATTAACATTTCCCTTGCCGAAAACAGATCCTGAAAAGATTACCTTGCCTTTCGCAAAGTGTGTACCCTCAAAACTGATATCACCATCAGGAAATATTGAGTGAGAGAAATCAGTTACTGTTTTGGCTTCGAAGAAGGCGTTTTTTGCAGAAAATCCGTTGAAAGTTACAGGATCCTTTTTGTCGAGGTTATTATGCCTGCGGAAAGCAGCAAGTGAAAATTCGGGGATGTAGAAATTATCCAGGTTGAGTTCTTTCCCCTCCCTTATATTTTCATACACCAGCTGCATATCAACAGCCCCAAACAATTCATTGCCAATTTCCTCTCCCCTTTCATTCAGAAAAGTAACTATGGCAGTTCTGGGACAGGTCCTACCATCGTCAGAGATAAACTTTACATTTTTAATCTCGACATTATAGTTTAAATAGTTTGAAACCATATAAGATAATAGTGAAATTAAAAGCTAAAATAATAAATTATTGATCAATATCAAGAATTTGACATTATCTCATACATAAGCCCCTGTAAACACAATACCTGCATTTTCCGGTCCGGTCATTTGTCATGCGGAAGGGTTCTTCATTACTAAAAATCAATCTTATGGTCTCTTTTAGACTTTCCATAAAACTGTTTCTGATCTTAGAATAGTCTTCAATTACAATTTCCTTTCCTGTATCCGTTTTTATTTTCAGCTTATCAGAAAGAATTCCATCACTGCCTTTTTTTATCCGGTAAACGGAAGGTCGAATGGAATCAGCTTGAATTTTGCCATAAACGGCCTCACAATAAATGAGGGTCTGAAGCCATCCATCAGAATCTTTCTTACGGTCATCAGCAAAAAGATCTGATACAGAACCCGGTGATTCTGAAACAGTTCCTGTTTTATAATCAACTATTCTTGCAGTACCACCAAGAATATCTATACGGTCTACAATGCCTCCGATATTCAGTATTATTTTTTTTCTATTATAATCTAATTCAAGCGGAAAGGTGTATTTCTTTTCAAGACTAATAAGTTGGACAGGGCTAACAGATATATCAGCATTAAGAATTCTGATCAGATAGGTAAGCAGAACATCCCTGACTATTATCTTATTTCCGGGCTCAATGTTTTCCTCTAATGCCTGGAATCTCTTCTTAACGGCATCGTCAATGAATGTTAACAGCAACTGTTTCCCCTTAAGCAATGAATCCAGATATTGTTTATCGAGAATTTTACCTTCATAATCTGAATATAATTTTCTCATAATCTCATGCAGCATATCACCCAGCATTGCAGGATCAATCTCAGTCTTTATCTGTTCCGGCTCCTTTAACCTGCTGACATATCTGTAATAGAATTTCATCCTGCAAGAGAGCCAGGTATTGACAGCCGATGGTGAGAGCAACTTCTGACTTCCCTCAGCTGAATACTGCGAAAGTAACTGCTGATTATGCCATTCACTTCTTTCAATCTCTTCACGTATACTTCCATGCAGCCTGATCTCAGGATTATTTTCCATCCTTACCGGTTTTAACTGCGGATTATACATCATCTGGATAAGAAACCTGCTCATCTCACCGCTTCTCAATCCCTCGGCATTAGAATTATATATGAAAGTTACATTTTCAGCTCTTTGGAGCAATCTGTAAAAATGATAGGCATAGATCGATTCCTGGTGGTTAACGGAAGGAAGTCCAAACGCTTCTCTTAAACTGAATGGAATGAATGATGATGAAGGAGAGGATACTGCAGGTAATACTCCTTCATTAACTGAGAGAAAAATCAGATTTTTAAAATCAAGAGCTCTGGTTTCAAGTATTCCCATTATCTGTATACCTGATAATGGTTCTCCTGCAAAAGGGACAGACTGCATACGAAGCATTCTGTCAAGAATAAGCATATATGTTTCACCCGAAAAAACTATATCTTCAGATCTGACAATTGTATCCAGCATATTGACCGACAATACAATACGATAAATAAACTCATTCAGGATCTTACTATAAGATTTTTTTCCCTCTTCATTTTCCTTCAATCTAAGTCCTGAAGAAGCTATCCCCGAAAGATTATCCCTGAAATAGCCTGATAAGCCGGTTGGTGAATTATGCCTGGTAAACAGGTCTGCAAGCCTTTCGTTTTTCCTGAAATAATCTTCGGGTACAGTAAGCAGATTTGATTTGGTTATTTCATCCAGCAAGGTATCTGCAGATGAATTAATATATGAGTTAACAAGGCTATTCTTCAGCAATCCGGCAACATCTCTGTATCTGAACCTTGCCTTCCCTTCAGTTATAATGGAATTTCTCTGAAGATCCATCATATTCCGGATCAGTGTATACACTCTTGTCTGCTTCAGCGGATAGCCCATTGTAATATTCACATCACCCATTTCTTCCGGCAGACTCGACAGCATTGGTATAAGCAGATTTTCATCAGACAGAACAACTGCTGTGTTATGTGCATTTTCCGGAGTAAGTCCCGTAAATTCCTTTAAAAGATCAGGCACCAGTTTAACCTGTGCAATGTCTGAAGAAGTATCAATAATCTTTCTGTTAACTTCAGAATCAGATGAGGAGAGAAATGTTTTATTACTCCATCCGGCCGGCATATCATTTCCATAAATACGCAGATTATACCGAAGGAAATACCCGGCTGAATTCGAACCTGTTTCCGACAGAAATGACTCATCATAATCCCAGTAAAACCTGGCTATCCCCCTTTTTTTCATTACCGACATAACCCGCTTTTCACATTCATTAAGGGCGTTGAATCCAATGAAATGAAACAGGTCCCATTTTTCTCCCGATGAAAACAATTCCGGTTCATTTTCTGCAAGGTCCCTGAAAATCATACCCTCATAGGCCATGTTCTGTTCCCTGAGAGAGGCCCTGAATCCGGTATAAATATCATTCAGAACAGACCATATGCTGATGAATCCTGTTTTCTGGTCAGTTGGCTTTTCAGGGTTAAAATTGATCCAGAATTTCCTGATTATCTCTATCTGAGCTTCATTCAGGCTTCCGAACTGCTGGTCAATATTTTTTATATCCAGGACATTTTTAAATAATAATGAGGCATTTACAAGATATTTATCCAAATCATCAAAATCGTTCAGCAGAATATCTCCCCAGTAGAAAAAACTATCGAATGATTCTGCAGTTTTTTTATGTTTCCTGTAAACTTTGTACAATTCGAAAAGCAGAACCTCACCGGCTGCAATCTGTAACGAGGAATTCGACCTTAATAATTCATTAATTGTCAGTACTGAGGGTTCCCATACAGGTTTATTAATATGAGATGCCAGATATTTCATAAAAAAGAGCCCTGCTCTTCTGTTTGGAAAGACGAGACAATGCCTGTTGAGAGTGTTACCAAACTCATTGTACAATGATGATGCTATAGTATCGAGGAAATAGTCCATAATATAAAAGGCGTCAGGCGACAGGCGACAGGCTACAGGTGTCCGACATAAGACGCCGGAGGCTATATCGTCATAACTTAAACAATGAATCAAATTTAATGAAAGAGAACTGGTTGATGGTTATTTTCTGGCTATATTTGTTAACATACTAACATCCTGTAAAATGAAAAGGATAAGAAAATTTGTCCTTATACTGATTATTGCAGCTTGTTTTCAAGGTTGCAGTAATAACGATTTTAATAATAATTCTGTTAAGAAAATTTTTGAAAAAACAGCAATCAATGGAAAATCAGCTAATGAAGGTTTCGCACGCTGTTTGAAATTCACCAAGGCCTGGCTGGCTCTTGCCGATCCCGAGACAGGATTAATTCCCCGCAATATAAATGATAGTATCAGCCATGATATATGGAATGCAAAAGACTGTGCTGCTGACAATTATCCATTTATGGTTTTGACAACTGCATTGCTTGACAAAAATCTGTTCGAAGGCAGAATGAGTGAAATGCTTGCAACCGAAATCAGGCTCACTTCAAGGACAGGTTCTCTCCCGGATACATATTCATTCTCTAAAAAGGGCTTCGCTGGCAAAGATCCGGTTATGTCTGAAATAATATTCGGTTCAGCAGAATATGTGAAGGACGGGCTGATTCCTCTCACTGAATGGCTGGGACCAAGCAAATGGTCAGACAGAATGATCTCAATTATTGACGATGCATGGAAATATGCAGAGGTCGATACTCCTTTCGGAAAAATAATTTCAGATGATCCTGAGGTCAATGGCGATATGCTTCAGTCATTATCGAGAATCTACTGGATTACAGGGGACAAAAAATATCTCGAATATGCTGAACGACTGGGCGATTATTACCTCCTCGGGAATAATCACCCGACAAGAAATTTCAGGGTACTTCGTCTCAGGGATCATGGATGTGAAATAGTTTCAGGACTTTGTGAACTTTATGCTACTGTCTCTTTTGCAAACCCCGCCAAAAAGGAAGAATATAAACAACCTGTCCATGAGATGCTCGACAGAATACTTGAGACGGGCAGAAATGAGGATGGCCTCTTTTATAATTCAATTGATCCGGTAAAAGGGATACCTGTCAATAGTGAAATAGCTGATAATTTCGGCTATACACTGAACGGGTTCTATACTGTTTATCTTCTTGATAATGAGGAAAAATACAGAACGCCTGTTCTGAAGGCCAACAGGATCCTTAATGAGAAATACAGGAATTATGCCTGGGAGGGTATCAGCTCTGATGGTTATGCCGACGCTATAGAGGGAGCACTGAACCTCTATATCAGGGAACCACTGAATGAAACAGAAGAATGGATTAACAGTGAAATAAGGGTCATGTGGAATAAACAACAACCTTCCGGCATAATTGAAGGCTGGCATGGTGATGGAAATTTTGCCAGAACAACCATAATGTATTGCTTATGGAAGACTCAGGGAACATATCCCGTTCCATGGAATAACGGCCCTGAAATTGGTGCTGTTCAAAATGACGGTTCACTTTATCTCTCTGTCTACTCAGAAGATACCTGGGAAGGCAGAATTATATTCGACAGAAAAAGACATAAGGAATTCATGCATCTGCCTTTTGACTGGCCAAGGATCAACCAGTTCCCTGAATACTTTACTGTTGAAAAGGAAAAAACATATCGAATAAAAATGGAAAATATTCGAAAACCGGTAATTATCAGCGGTGAGGATTTGCAGAATGGATTTCCTTTAAAATTGAAAAAAGGTGATAACAGGAGGATGATTATTGAAGAAGTATGAGACGTAAGAACTTAAATTTAGAACAAATCCACATCCCCCTATCCCCCTTCAAAGGGGGAATCATCAAACCGAACCTTTTTACCTTTTGCACTATCTAGCCGTCAAACCATTGATTAATAAGCTATTAACTTAATGATAAACTATGAACCGACGTAAATTCACAAAAACAGCAGTTACAGGTGTTGCAGGAATCAGCATCTCACCTGTTATTCTTACCGGAAACGGATGGAAAGGGGCAAATGACAGGGTCAATATTGCAGTAATTGGAATAAGGAGCATGGGGCAATCACACATTGCAGGGTATTCAGCCCATAGAAATGCAAGTGTTATAGCATTATGCGATCCCGACAGCAATCTTTTTGAGGAGAGGATCAGGAATCACTTTACTGACAAAGGATTACCAAAACCAAAGATATATTCTGATCTAAGAAAACTATATGAAAACAAGGATATCGATGCTGTATCAATAGCAACTCCAAATCACTGGCATGCATTGGCTTCCATATGGGCATTGCAGGCAGGCAAGCACGTTTCTGTTGAAAAACCTTGCTGTCATAATTTCTTTGAAGGTCAGAAGCTTGTTGAGGCGGCTGAAAAATACAGGCTTATCGTTCAGGATGGTGCTGAACAGAGAAGCAATCCATGTGCTCAGAGCATGGCTGACTATCTCCACAGTGGGAAACTTGGTGAAGTATACATGGCAAAGGGATTATGCTATAAATGGAGAGATACAATAGGCAGGACTCCGGAAGAGCCTGTTCCTGCTGGTGTAGATTACGATCTCTGGCTTGGACCAGCTCCCAAACGCCCATTCACAAAAAACAGATTTCATTATAACTGGCACTGGAACTGGGACTTCGGAAACGGAGACATGGGAAATCAGGGTGTTCACGAAATGGATATAGCAAGGTGGGGACTTGGTGTTACCTTACCAACTAAAATCAGTGCGATCGGAGGACATGTAATGTTTGATGATGATCAGCAGACACCAAACGTTCTGATGGCTGTGTTTGAATTTCCGAATCCTGATGGAGGAGCTGATAAAAAGAAGATACTGCAATTTGAGGTAAGACACTGGATTACCAACAGGGAAGCAATAAAGAGCGAAAATCCTGCTGATGGTAATACTTATATGGTAAGTGCCGACAATACAGTTGGAAACCTGTTTTACGGATCGAAAGGGTTTATGACCAAAAATGTCAATGAATGGGAGACCTACATGGGAAAGGAGCGTGTTGCAGGTGAAAAAGGAAGCGGTCTCGGAGATCATTACAGTGATTTCATAGAGTCAATCAGAGCCAATAACCAGAAGCTTGCCAAAGGCGATATAAAGGAAGGTTTTTATTCATGTGCCCTCATCCACCTGGCAAATATATCTTACAGGCTGGGCAGAAGCATTGAATTCAATCCCGCAAAGATGAAATTCATTAATGCCCCTGATGCCGATGCGATGCTAAAAAGGGAGTACAGGAAACCGTTTGAGGTACCGGAGACTGTTTAAGGAAAATGTTGCTGGTTGCTGGTTGCTGGTTGCTGGTTGCTTGTTGCTGGTTCCCCTCCTGGGAGGGGTTAGGGGTGGGTTATCAGCGACTTGATATAATAAAACTCCGATAAACATGAATAGTAAAGAGCGACTCAATACTGCATTGAATCATAAAGAACCTGACAGGATTCCCTATGATCTGGCAGGTACTACCGTAACAGGGATTAACAAAAAGGCTTTCGTAAGAGCGATGGAAAGCAGAGGATTATCAACGGCTTATGAAATTAAAGAGGTTGATCCAATCCAGCAGATTGTTACTCCTGTTGAAGAGACACTTATAAAACTAAGATCAGATACAAGAAGGATTGGCGCCAGAAGGATTCCGGATTATGAAAAAATTGTTGTCAATAATAATGATGTACTGGAACTGACTGATATCTGGGGATGTCTCTGGAAAATGAATATTCATAACGACTACTATTTCAATCAGTATTCTTTTCCCCTTGAGGCATTTACTTCAATTGAAGAAGGACTCAAAAGCTATAAAATACCTTCTATATCCGATCATAAAGAGATCATAATCAGGGACCTGGAAGAACAGGTAATGACGATAGACGGTTATGGGGTTATTGCTGACAGGAATTGTGCCGGGCTTACCGAAACTTCTTTGCGCTTGAGAGGTTACCAGAACTGGTATATCGACACCATGACTGATACAGCTGGTGTTGAAAAGCTTTTTGATATTATACTTGAATACAAAATCAGCTACTGGGACCTTGTAACAGACTGGCTGATAAAGAATAAGCTTGAGGCACAGGTGGATGTTATTTCGGAATGCGATGATCTGGGAACTCAGACCTCCACGCTGCTTGATCCCGATTATTTACGAAAAGCTGTGATTCCAAGATTCGGAGCTCTCTGGAAACATATCCGGAGCAGGCTGCCTCATGTTAAGGTTTTCATGCACACTTGCGGATCAGTAAGAGAACTTCTTCCTGATCTGATTGATGCAGGTCTGGATATATATAATCCGGTTCAGTTCACAGCTGCAAATATGGAACTGAAAGGTCTTAAAAGAGATTTCGGCAAGGACCTTGTATTCTGGGGGGGAGGCATCAATACACAATCCACTTTAAAGAACGGCAGTGTTCCGGAGATAAAGGACGAAGTAAAAAGGATTATTGATATAATGGCTCCGGGAGGTGGTTTCGTTTATGCTCCCGTTCATAATGTACAGGAGGATGTTCCGCCAGAAAACTTCTGGGCAATGTGGGAGACATTAATGGAGTATGGAAGATATTAGCCTTTAAATAGTTTACCCTGCCAGGTATCCAGCTCCTCCATTTTCTTTTCAATCAGACTGACAATCTGATCCGTACGTTTTTTACCCCATCCCTCTCCCGTCAGAAATCTTGGCGGAGCCTCGCCTGTAAATCTTTCAACTACAATATGCGGAGTGAGCCTCTCAAGAAAACTGATAAAGAATAAAAGGTACTCATCCCATGTAAAAAGCTCAAAATCAGCAGGATTTGTCCGGAATTCATGTTCCATCGAGGTCCCATTTATTATCTGAAGCTGATGGAATTTAACAGTATGCAATGGAAGCTTCGATATTATTTCAGCCTGATCAAGCATCTCCTGACGCGATTCACCAGGCAATCCGAAAATAAAATGAGCTCCTGTTTTTATGCCAAGTGCAGAAGTCTTCTCAACTGCCTCCACAGCCTCATTAAAAGAATGCCCGCGGTTTATCCTTAAAAGAGTCTTATTGTAACACGATTCTATACCATACTCAACTGCTACATAGTATTTATCTGAGAGATCTCTCAGAAGAGCCAGCTTTTCATCATCTATGCAATCAGGACGAGTCCCTATAATCAGACCAATCACTCCCAGATAGTCAAGTGCTTCACAGTAAAGCCTTCGTAGTGTCTCAACCGGGGCATAGGTATTTGAAAAAGCCTGAAAATAAGCAAGGTATGACACGGCTTCGTTGTAACGCCACTTATGGAACTGAATTCCTTCCTCAATCTGCTGAGAAACAGATTTTTCCGGAATGCAGTATGAGGGATTGAACGCATCATTGTTGCAATAGGTGCATCCACCACTGCCTCTGGTCCCATCGCGGTTAGGACATGTAAAGCCTGCATCTATAGAAACTTTCTGAACCCTTGCACCATAGAGTGAGCGGAAATAGTTGGAATAGGCATTGAACCTGCGTTCATGTCCCCATGGATAGATGGTCTTTTTTTCCATTCAGGCAGATACAACAAGATTTATATCAACATACCAGATAAAAGCTTCAATATTTTCAAATCCCATTTCAGAGAGGAGATTTCTGTAATTGTTAATCTGCCTGATGTAATGAGGATTTTGAGCACCAAATTTGAAATCGACTATGATAGTCCTCCCATTCCTGAAAATAACACGGTCAGGTCTTCGCTGAGCCCCTGAAGGAAGCAGAATACCTGCCTCTCTCATGACTAAATTCTCATGGCTGAACCACTCTGACACCTGAGGAGAGGATATAAGGGATCTGATTCTCATTTCAATATCATTTGCTTCATAATCAGGTATTTTTCCATCAAGAACAAGTTTTCTAACGGAGGATTTTACATCATCAGGAGTATTAATTCCCTCGAAAACCTCATGCATCAGTTTCCCATAGTTTATTTTTTCCCTGAATCCACCATCTTCTAGCGGAAAATAGTATTCGCCATGCAGCCTGAGCCTTACTGATTCTGTCTCATTGCTTACATGATAACCTGAACTGGCTATCTCTTTTTCCTGCACTTTTTCCCTGAGGGATTCAGACAATTCGCCCTTTTCAAAGATCCTGGTGCTGCTGTTGTAATACCTGGCAAGTTCATTTTCCGTTTCTATGCCATCAGAGGATCTTTTTGTAAGGGCGTTCCTGAGCACTGTAGCGACAGTATTTTCATTACGGGGATTATCCACGCTGAATCCGAACAATGCCTCTTTAGCTCTTGTAAATGCCACGTAAAGCAGATTTATGTTATCAATGAATACTGAATATCGTTCATCAGTATAATCATCGGCAAAAATTGTATTAAGAAGATCCTTATTGTATTTTACAGGAACAATTCCGATCCTGTTAAATGGTTCTGTTGAAGGCTTTACCCAGAGTATCGGGGGTTTTGCCGGGAGATGATCGAGGTTCCATGAAATGAACGGAAGTATAACTATCCTGAATTCAAGTCCCTTTGATTTATGAATTGTAAGAATTCTTACCGCATCCTGATTATCAGGAAGAACAACCGACTTTTTGCAACCTGTGTTTTCCCACCATTCGAGAAAGGAGGCTATGTCGTTGGTCCTGGTTCCGGAATAATTCAGCACATAATCCTGGAAGGTGCTCAGGTAAGGAACATTCGGGGTAATAGAACCGAGGTGGAAAAACCTGATAATATTTTCGGTTGCTTCAAATAATGGTAAATGGCCAAGGCTCTCCAGAAATTCCTTATATCCGTCAGGGAAATAAGCTGCTGAGCCTTCAATAAGATCGCTGCTGACAAGAGATACATTATCAGCTCTTTCATCACCGGATGACAGAAGAAAAAATCTCAGCATCATTGCCCTTGATATCATATCTGAAGGATCATTCACCACAGAAAGAACTGCAATTAAGAAATTCAGTACCGGTGCATTCCCAAGAAGTAATGAATCGCTTGATACAACCCTGAATTCCGGCGACTGACGTTCATCTGCAGGCAGATTGTTATAATTGATAAGAGTCTTCAGAACCATGGATCCTTCACGTCCATCTCTGACTATTATTCCTATATCGGAGGGTTTGTAACCTTTATTAAGAAGATCTCCGATGACAAGTGGCAGTTTTTGAACAACTGTTTCCTGCCATGGCACTTCCCTGCTGTTCTCAACAAATTCAATCCTCACATAGCCACCAGTTTTGTTTCCGGTGTCTTTCTGGACAGCTTCAGAGTAAAGCTTCTTAAAACTGACAGGAAGTGATTCTCCGGAAAGCATTGAGTCGATTTGTTCAGGTATAATGGAAAAAAGAGTGTTATTGAACCTGATTATTTCACTGCAGCTTCTCCAGTTTGTTGTCAGTGGTTTTGCAATGATCCTGTCATTGTCAACCATACTGCCAAGCACAGAGCCAAGTATACGCCAGTCGCTGTTCCTCCACCTGTAAATTGACTGCTTTACATCACCAACGACCAGGTTATCATTCCCTTCCGCCATACTGTTTTCAATGAGTGGTCTGAAGTTATTCCATTGTATAACAGATGTATCCTGGAACTCATCAATCATATAATTATCATACCGGTTCCCCGCTTTTTCATAAATAAAGGATGTCTGGTCTCCTGCAGTAATGAGATTAAGAACCTCTCCGGCATCTGAAAGAAGAAAGCTGTTTTCTGACGTGGTAATATCATGAACATTTTTCAGAACATCAGACAGGATGCCCAGCGAATAAATGTTTGATAGAATTGCCACGGATGTCCGGTAATCAGTCAGATGCTCATTATAATAGTTTATTGCATCAGTCAATATTGCCCCCAATCCTGCATCGATTGCTGACTGCAAAGCAGGATCAGGTTTTCCTGTTGACCACTTCGGATTATCTTTGGTAATTTCAAGCACGTAAGTGTTTGGTTCTTTAACAGTTCCTGACAACAGGGATCTTATAAAACCAGGTACTCCCTTACCCTTCTGATAGAACATTGAATCCTCCAGCTGATATTCTGAAAATACTGCATCAGCCCTGGCCCCAAACTGACGTAACGCATCCTCAAATTCAGCCAATACTGATTTGAGTTGTTTAATATAATCTGAGAGAAAATCCTTATTGCCAAGCATTTCTCTTTCTTCAGGCGAGAGAACTTTGAATTTTTCCCTGAAGAGCTCTTCTGAGAGAGAAATGATACCTTCCTTCAGATTCCAGCTTCGCTCCTCTTCAATATTGGACATAGCATAGGTTGTAAGCCAGTCTTTCAGCTGCTTATCTGATCCGGCAGATCTGATCATCTCATCAACTGCAGCAGAAAGGATCATGGTATGATCCATCTCAATATTGAATCCTGAATGCAGTCCGGCTTCCCGTGCAAATGCCCTGAGTATCTTCTGAAAGAAGCTGTCAATAGTTGAAACAGAGAACCTTGAGTAGTCATGCAGAATTGAGTTCATGATTTCTGATGCCTCCAACCTGATCCACTCCTCTGATTTTCCTGTTGACCGGACAAGTCCTTCGAGGTAGTCCGACTTCTGACCCGAGCCCAGTTTATAAAGGTTTTCAAGTATCCTTGATTTCATTTCGGCTGTAGCCTTATTGGTAAAAGTTACAGCCAGAATCCTCCTGTAATTGTACCGTGATTTAAAAATATGATCAAGGTAAACAGCTGCAAGCGTGTAAGTTTTGCCCGATCCGGCTGAAGCATTATATATTGTGAGGGTACCTTTGCCCATGGTGGTATAAAGGTAATGTTTTTTATCTTTGCACCGTGAAGAAGAAGGTTGTCATAGGATTATCAGGAGGTGTCGATTCGAGTGTTGCCGCCTTGATTCTGAAAGAACAGGGATACGATGTAACAGGGCTTTTCATGAAGAACTGGCACGATACAACCGGTCTTATTCAGAGTGACTGTCACTGGGAAGATGATCTGATGTTTGCTGAAATGGTTGCCAATAAACTGAAGATACCTTTTCACATGGTTGACCTGAGCACTCCTTACCGGCAGAGAGTTGTCGACTATATGTTTGCCGAATATGAGAAAGGAAGGACACCTAATCCCGATGTTCTCTGCAACAGGGAGATCAAGTTCGATTCGTTTGCTGAGGAAGCACGCAAAATTGGAGCCGATTATGTTGCAACAGGACATTATTGCAGAAAGGATACAATAAGTGTAGATAATACACTTATATACCGGTTATTGACAGGTAAAGACAAGAATAAGGATCAGAGCTATTTCCTTTGCCAGCTAAGCCAGGAGCAGCTGGCTACAGCATTGTTTCCGATAGGCAGCCTTCTCAAGCCAGTTGTTAGAAAAATTGCTGACGAATCAGGACTTGTAACAGCACAACGTAAAGATTCTCAGGGGATATGTTTTGTAGGAAAAGTACATTTACCCACTTTCCTTCAGCAAAAACTTGCACCCAAAAAAGGTGACATAATTGAAATTACAGACAGGCAGGCATATCCATCCATTAAAGACGGATATCCTGCAGGGAAAATTCCATCTGAATGGTTAATTTCCATGACTGAACCATTTAAATACGAACCCGTTACCGGCAGAAAAGTAGGCACTCACAACGGCGCTCATTTTTACACCATCGGCCAGCGTAAAGGCATGAATATTGGAGGTTACACCGAGCCATTGTTTGTTATTGCCACTGATGTTGAAAAAAACATTGTATATGTAGGTGAAGGGCACTCCCACCCCGGGCTCAACCGCAAGGGACTTATGATAAGGGAGGATGAGGTCCACTGGATCAGACAGGATTTGAAGCTAAAAACGGATGAAAGCAGGGACTTTCTGGTTAGGATACGATACCGGCAGGAATTGCAGAAAGCAAAGCTCATCAGTAAAAAGGAAGGTATATACATTATTTTCGACCGGCTTCAGAGAGGTATAGCCCCCGGACAGTTTGCCGCGTGGTATGAAGGAGATGAAGTTATAGGATCAGGGGTGATTGATAAATAATGGCGTAAAGGCTCAACGGCGCAAGGGTGCAGAGGCGTAACGGCATTAAAAGACTGCAAGACCGCATGACCGCAAGACAGTCATCCAGGTGTTGTCTATTTATACAGTAATTTTATATTGGGATCTGGTATTATTTCAACATTTCCTTTCACCGGGACAATAACTTTTGTAATTCTCTCTTTAACAGATATTTTTTCAATTTCTTCGCCCGATTTGTCCCTTATTAAAAGCTCCAGATCAAACTCAAAAGGGGATTCCTGTTTCTGTACTATAGTTATTTCTGCAGTACCGGTATTTGTTATTGCTCCATGGGAAATATTCAATTCTGGTTGCCCTCCGGTATAAAGCCATTGTTTGAAAAATGAGTCCAGGTTTGCCCCACTGACCTCTTCCATAATACTTATAAAATCAGAAGTAAGTGCATTTGAATTATGAAAACGTTCAAAATACAGTTTTAAACCATTCCAAAATGGCTCATTCCCGATTTTATTTCTTAGCATATGCAGAACCCATGCTCCTTTCTGATATGAATTAGGATTCAACAGGTCCATTAGTTTTGTAATGGTTGTATCCACAACAGGCTTCTTATTCCTTTCAGAGAATTTCAGGACTGTTTCCCTGGCTTTTTTCATCTCAGCTTCAAATCTGTCTTTTCCCTGTGTTGCCTCAAAATAAAGCGCGGTAAGATAAGTTGCAAATCCTTCGCTCAGCCAAACATGATGCCAATCAGCTTCAGTCACACAGTTTCCAAACCACTGGTGGGCAATTTCGTGGGCAATAAGTCCTTCTGATTTACCCAAACCCGTTACAGACCTTTCAGAATAAAAAATTGTACCTGCATTCTCAAGTCCTCCATAAATGGTTTTTGACTGAACATTTGCAAGTTTTTCATATGGATATGGACCGATAACTCCTGAATAATATTCCAGTGGCCTGACGGCAACTGCATAATCTGAAAACCCTTCCAGTCTGTTCTCAGGATAAACCCAGGACCAAACAGGAATATTATTTACCTCCCCTGCAAGTTTTACTGCAAACTGTGCCGCTCCAAAGGCCATTACTTTTGTAGCTAATGGTGCCGGTTCAGACCAATGAGTAAGGCTCATCTGCCCTTTAAGATCAGACTCTTCAATAAGCTTCCCATTTGCGACAACACTATACTTATCAGGTGCTTTTATAATAAAATCAACTGAAGCCTTATCATAGGGATGGTCCATACATGGGAGGTAATTATGTGCCCTGTCAGGCCAATGGTCTGCAAAAAATGTCCTGTTACCGAATTTGTTCCTGGAAATAATAAGACCGTCAGATGGAATACCTGAATATTCTATCAGAAATTCAAGATTATCATCTGGCTTCGTACTTTTTGGTAAATTAATTGATAGCCGGTCGTTAACATGATTCCATTGAAGAGCAGAATTACTCAAGGAAACCCTGGTTACTTTCATCCCATAACCATTATTATCAGTATTCTTCAGATCAAATTCAACAGAATTACAATTATCCAGAAACTTAACTATAATTCGTGCTTTGCCCTCTATTAATGATGCAGAATCATTAATTGTGACAGTGAACTCATAATGA
>CALMJY010000188.1 GCA_937864815.1 uncultured Bacteroidota bacterium | reverse complement strand
GGGGATTTAGGGGTGGAATTAAGCAAATAAATCGTTGTTAAGTCTTAAGATTATTCTAGATTTTTTCAAGCGTTTTCCAGACCTGGTACAATCCGCGGGGTACGTGGAAACAGCCCTTCCACTTTCCACCCTTAAGAGGAAGCAGAACTTCACCCTGTCTGTTCAGATATCCGTACCATTCGGGGTAATCTTTATCCTTAAAGTGATCCCATGTATATTCATGGATTGTCTCGAACCATTTCAGGCAATCCTTCGACCCGGTAAGCTGATATCCCTTAATCATTGAGATAAGTGTCTCCACATGAACCCACCATAGCTTCTGATCCCATTCGAGCTGCTGAGTCGGGTGGCCTTTCATGTCCAGGAAGTAGAATATCCCACCATATTTATAGTCCCATCCGTATTCAGTCATCTGTACTGCAATCTTTGCAGCCTTTTCGATTAGCTCTTTATTTTTGAGACGTACACCAAGGTCCATAATGAACCACATTGCCTCAATTGCATGACCCGGATTCAGTACCCTGCCTTCAAATGTATCCGACAATTCATTATCAGCTGTAACACATTCAACTACAAGACCCAGGTCTGGCCTGTAAAATACATCCATTACTTCATGTATGCAGGTGTTGATCGTTTTCCTGAGGAATTCCGGTTCCAGAAGATGTTCAATTTCCAGAGCCAGGTTGCACAGGATCATCGGAAGTGCAAAATTTTTAAGATTGCGCGTACCCGGATGTACCTTACTCCATTTTCCTTTAGGATTATCAACTTTCGAAAGAATTATGTCGAATGTTTTTCTTGCTATTTCAGCATACTCCTGATTACCGGTGGCCTTGGCCAGCTGTCCGAAAGCCATTGTGGCAAAAGTATAGGAGAATATATTGTAAGGTTCAATTATAGGTTTTCCTTCCCTAGTAAGAGAGAAATACCAGTTCAGATTTCCGTCATGCCCGAATTTCTTAAGGAATTCTCCACCCTGTGAAGCACATTTCAGCCACTCCGGATTTTTCTCAAGATTATTATACAGCATTGAGAACATCCATACTTCCCGTCCCTGGAGCCATATGAACTTGTCGGTATCAAATACTTTACCCTCCCGGTCGAGGCAGGTGAAATAGCCTCCGAATTCTTTATCCTGTGATTTTTCAAGCCAGAACGGCATTACATTTTCAAGTAGTTCATCCCTGTAAAGTTTTGCTAAAGTTTTGTGATCCATGGTTTATATATTTAGTCATTCAATAGTCATGCAATAGTCATTCAATAGTCATTCAATAGTCATTCAATAGTCATTCAGTAGTCATTCAATTGCAATTTACTGACACCTTACGTCTTTCGCCCTCCGCCTTTTGCCTTGTTTATCCACATCTCCTCAATCTCTTCCAGCGATTTTCCGGTTGTTTCCGGTAAAAGTTTCCAGACAATTAAGATATAAGGAATACACATTACTGCAAAGAAAAAGAATGTGCCTGCCGGAGTAAAAGCTGTTAACATTACAGGTGTCAGCTGGCCAATAAGATATGTTCCGATCCAGAGAGACAAGCCGGCGATTGACATTGCAGCTCCCCTCACTTTTACCGGATACATTTCTGACAACAGAACAAATATGACGGCACAGATAGATATTGCACAGGCAAAAATGTAAAAAAGGAAAAATATCAAAAGGTAAATCTGCGATAGGTTCAATTCTGCGCCCATGGAGAAGTAAAAACCAATAAGTATAAGGGAAGCGATCATGCCTGAAACTCCCCAGTATACAAGCTGTTTGCGGCCTACCTTATCGATGATGATAAGAGCCAGGACTGTTGTCAGCATATTCACCAGCCCGACCATTACCTGGTAAAACAGTGAATCACCGCTCGACAAACCGCTCTCCTTAAATATTGTAGGTCCGTAGTACAATACCGCATTTACTCCCATCAACTGACCGAGCATTGCAAGTGCAACACCAATAAACAGTGCCATACGGAAACCGGGCTGCAACAGCATTTTCCAGTTTGTCTCTGTTTCCTGTGATATGAGATTTTTCACATTTGCTATCTCAACGGAAGCCTGTTCTCTTCCGTATATTCTTTGAAGGATTACTGATGCTTTGGACTCTTTTCCTTTGACAATAAGCCATCTCGGACTTTCAGGGATAAAGAAAAGTACCGCAAGGAAGATAACAGCCGGTACTGCCTCCATTCCAAGCATTCCTCTCCATGCCTCTGTTGCAAATATCTTGTTATAAAGTCCTTCAGTTGCGCCCTTTGCGAGAAGTGTTTCGGAATAATTCAAAAGTCCGTAGTTAGCAAGGTAGGCTCCGAGGAAGCCAATGGTTATAGCCAACTGATACATCGAAACAAGCCTGCCTCTGAAACCTGGAATAGAGATCTCAGCGATATACATTGGTGAGATAACTGAGGCAACCCCGATTCCGACACCACCAAGAATCCTGGCAATAACCAGCTGTATTTCATCGGCAGCTATCATGCATCCTATTCCGGAGATTGAAAAAAGAAAGGCTGAGAGAAAAAGGACAAGTTTCCGGCCGTATTTGTCACTGAGAGAACCTGCAAACACAACTCCTGCAATAGAACCTGCAAGAGCGCAGCCAACATACCAGCCGGTCATAATATCGTCAAGTCTGAACTGAATCTTTACCTGATCGACTGTACCTGAAATAACTGCAGTGTCGTAACCAAACAGAAATCCTCCCAGCGAGGCGACCAATGATAGCCAAAAAATGTAATTAATCTGATTCTTGTGTTCAGTTTTCATTATTAATTGAATTCGAAATTTCTTCTCTATTCAGGCCATTCTGTTTCAATTCCCTGTTTACGGATCATCTGCTGAAACTCTTCCAGAAGCTTCTTATTTTCCCGGACTGTCAAAGGAATAACATTTCTGGCAGATGAAAAAGCAACAAGTGCGCCAGCTGATTCACCAATGTTCCATTCTACAGGATGCAGCCTGTAGCATCCGTTTGTGATATGGGTGGTTCCGATATTTTTATTTGCAGGGATCAGGTTTTCAACCCTTTGAGGAATGAGAGCTCCAAGCGGAATCTGAAACGGGAGTGACGGGAAATCTATATAATTATCTCCTCCGCATGATGGATGCAGATCGATATGATAATAGCCTGTTCCGACACTGTCATGGAATTTCGCTGCTCTTATATTCTCCCTGACGCCTGTTACCAATGATCTGTTCTCCTTTCCAACATGCTCCTCAAGTATTCTGAAAAGAGGTTTTATTCTTCTTGATTCGCGAACGTATGGATATTTGGCAAGACCATCGGCCGTGTCCATTATATCTTTTCTCAGTCTAAGACCCTTCCATCCATAGCCACTATCAGGCTTTGGTGCTTCTGTCTGAAGCCAGTAAAGAAGAGAGAGACTTAGTTGTTTTGCCCTGCTGACATGTTTATTAAAATCCTCTTTATTGCCTGATATAATATTCCCCAGCATATAGTCATTCTGCGGCCAGTTCACAACTGTAATATCACTTCTGTAGGCGCCGGGAATAAAATTGTTTTTACTGATAATTCTTCTGTAGTTCCAGAGGTTGAGAAGAGGAGAAGTATCAGCTCCTGAGGGATTGAATCCAAGATCTTTTGGCACCAGTGTGGATGGAGTGGAATACCGGAGTTCAAGAAGTCTCCCTGACCATGGAGGTGTAAGCGGAGGAATATGGTTTTTCCAGAAATCGTATTCCTCTGGCTTATCTATAGTATGATCTTCACCTTCAATAAAATCCATTGCAAAACATACTGTGAATGACTGGTTATTTTCAGGATTTGCTTTTTCAGGGGCATGAAGTTCCCCGGTATCTGTTTTTGATTCAGTGCCGGTAATGAATTCAGTTCCTGTGAGGGGAAGAAGATCACCGAGTTCGGTTGCATCAATAAACCATTTTGCGAGGAGGTTAAAACTTTTTCCGTTTTGATTGTTTGTTACAGTAAGGTATCTTACTTTGTTACCTTCAGTATCGGATAATACTGCCCTGAAGTTTTTAAGTATTACCAGTCTGCCTGAGCTTATGTATGGAGCCATGAGTTCATCCAGGACAGCTGCAGCGACCCGTGGTTCATGACACAAACGCGAGACTGATCCATCGCCGGGATTCAGAAACCTGTTTGCCTTTGACTTTTCGGTGAGCGGATAATTACGAAAATAATACTCCCTTATTTTATCTCTTAATTCCCGGTAAAGTCTGGTACCCCCATGCGTTTCAATCCATTGATGCTCATCAGGAGGTACGCCTTGTTGTGAAAGCTGCCCACCCAGCCAGTCGGTTTCCTCTGTAAGAATAACTCTGAGATTATTTCGAAGCGAAGCCAGTGCAGCAGCGCAACCACCCAGACCTCCGCCGGCAATTACAACATCGGCAGACAAAGCGGTGTTATTTCCCAACAGGGATGAAAAATCAGAAGATCTGCTTATTAAAGACGGAAATCCGGTGATTGCCCCGGATAGTGCAAGACTGCTGCCTGCAGAAATGAGTTGGACAAATTTCTTGCGTTCCATAGCCGGAATCAGAAAGCTTTGTAAAACTCCCTGTTCATCCTGGCAATATTAGTTAATTTGATCTGTTTCGGACATTCAGCTTCACATGCTCCTGTATTGGAACAGCTGCCAAAACCAACCTCATCCATCTTTTCAACCATTGCCCTTACTCGCTCTTTTGCTTCTATCCGACCCTGGGGCAGTAATGCAAACTGTGATATTTTTGCTGATACAAATAACATGGCAGAAGCATTCTTGCAGGCCGCCACACATGCTCCACACCCAATGCAGATAGCTGAATTGAATGCCTCATCTGAATGACTTTTCGGAACGAGAATGTTGTTAGCTTCAGGAGCTGACCCGGTATTTACGGAAACAAAACCTCCTGCTGTCTGTATTTTATCAAAAGCTGTCCTGTCGACTATAAGGTCTTTAATAACAGGAAAAGGTTTTGCCCTCCAAGGTTCAATCCAGACAGTTTCACCATCCTTGAAAAATCTCATTGACAGGTGACAGGTAGTAATAGCCGGCACTGGTCCGTGAGGATGACCGTTTATATACATGCCGCATGATCCGCATATTCCTTCCCTGCAGTCGTGGTCAAATGCCACAGGATCTTTGTCTTCTTCAACAAGTCTCTTGTTAAGTGCATCGAGCATTTCAAGGAATGCCATCTCGGGAGAAACATTATCCATCTGGTAAGTTTCAAAATTACCTTTGGCATTTGCATTTCTCTGCCGCCATATCTTTAAAGTCAGCTTCATATTTTTGAATTATTTTTTCAGGTTTGAATATTGTTTAACCCACCCCCAGCCCCTCCAGGGAGGGGAGTCTGGAAATTGCCTAAATTCTTTTTGCCTTTGCGCCGTTGCGCCATTGTGCCTTTATTTATAACTTCGCACTTTCATTTCAACTTCTTCAAACTTCAATTCTTCCTTATGGAGGACCGGAGCTTTTCCCTCACCGGCATATTCCCAGGCAGCCACATAGGCAAATTCATCATCATTCCTCATGGCTTCACCATCAGGTGTCTGAAATTCTTCACGGAAATGCGCGCCGCAGGACTCTTTTCTTGAAAGGGCATCAGTTACAAGGAGCTCTGCAAGTTCAAAGTAATCAGCAACTCGCCCTGCCTTTTCAAGTTCAGGGTTTACTTCATTAAGTGAACCTGTAACATTCAGATCTCTCCAGAATTCTTCCTTCAGTTCACTTATCAGTTTTAGCGCTTCTTTCAATCCTGCTTCATTCCTGCTCATTCCGCAATGATCCCACATAATTTTTCCAAGCCTTTTGTGAAAAGATCCGGCATTTTTCTTTCCCTTTATAGAGATCAGCTTATTTAACCTGTCAACCGAAGCTTTCTCGGCATCTGCAAATTCGGGTCTGTCGGTGGAGATTTTCGGAACGCTTATTTCTCCTGAAAGATAATTGTTGATAGTGTTGGGAAGTATAAAGTAACCATCACCTGATGCCTGCATAAGTGAGCTTGCTCCAAGCCTGTTTGCGCCATGATCAGAAAAATTCGATTCGCCTATTGAATAGAGCCCCGGTATTGTTGTCATCAGTTCGTAGTCGACCCAAAGACCGCCCATTGTGTAGTGTCCGGCAGGATAGATGCGCATAGGTTCTTCGTAGGAATCAATGCCGGTGATGTTCTTATACATTTCAAACAGGTTACCGTATTTATTTTCTATAGCCTTTTTCCCCTGTTTCTTTATTGCATCCCTGAAATCAAGGTTAACGGCAAGGCCGGTTTCTCCGACACCATAACCGGCATCACATCTTTCCTTTGCTGCCCGGGAGGCTACATCCCTTGGAACCAGGTTTCCGAAAGTGGGGTACCTTCTTTCAAGATAATAATCTCTTTCTTCTTCCGGAATATCGTTTGCTTTACGTTTATCTCCCTTGATTTTTGGAACCCAGATCCTTCCGTCATTTCTGAGCGATTCAGACATAAGTGTCAGCTTTGACTGGAACTCATTTAACTGGGGAATACTTGTAGGATGTATCTGAACAAAACTGGGATTGGCAAAAAATGCTCCTTTCTTGTGAGCCTTCCATGCGGCTGATGCATTCGAGTTAACTGCAAGTGTAGAAAGATAATAGATTGTACCATAGCCGCCTGTGGCCAGAACAACTGCATGAGCCGAATGTCTTTCGATCTCTCCGGTAACAAGGTTGCGTGTTATAATACCCCGGGCTTTGCCATCAATCAATACCAGGTCGAGCATCTCACGTCGCGGAAACATTTTTACATTTCCGTTTTTTATCTGTCTGTTAAGCGATGAGTAGGCTCCGAGAAGACACTGCTGACCTGTCTGTCCGCTGGAATAGAATGTCCTCGAAACCTGAACACCTCCGAATGACCTGGTAGTAAGGGTTCCTCCATAGTCACGTGCAAATGGAACACCGAGTGCTGTAAAATGGTCAATAACCTGGTTGCTGACTTCAGCGGCCCTGTAGACATTTGCCTCACGTGCCCTGAAGTCGCCACCCTTTATCATATCATAAAAAAGACGATAAACACTGTCATTGTCACTCTGATAATTTTTGGCAGCATTGATTCCACCCTGTGCTGCAACCGAATGTGCTCTTCTGGGAGAATCCTGGTAGCAGAATGTTTTGACATTGTAACCCAGTTCACCCAGGGCGGAAGAGGCACCGGCGCCTGACAAACCGGTCCCTATCACAATTATATCAAGCTTCTTTTTGTTTGCCGGATTTACCAGTTTTGTGGTAGCCTTATAATTTGTCCATTTCTGTGCAAGAGGTCCTCCGGGTATTTTTGCATCAAGTTTTGCCATGGTATATCTGTTTTCTACTGATCTATCTGAAAAGCCATAAAGTAATTGAAATAAAAGCAAATCCTGCCGGTATGAGGATTGCATAGAACAGGGCAACTTTTTTCACTATCGGGGTCCAGATCCTGTGATTTAATCCAAGAGTCTGAAATGCTGACGAAAAAGCATGATAAAGATGAAAACCCAGCAGGAAGAAACATACAAGGTATATATAGTTGTAGGCTGGAATCTTGAAAAGATTATGGGCAACTGAATAAAAGTTTTCCGGATCACCTTCAATCAGTCCCAGTTTTATAAAATAGAAGTTGAAGAAGTGAAGAACAAGAAATGTCAGAACTGTAGCTCCGGTCCAGATCATAAACTTTGAAAAGAACGAAGTTTCCGCCTTATTTCCACTGACATAACCGACCGGTCGTGCGAGCCAGTTTGATATCTGAAGATAAATACCGTACATTACATGGATTAATATTGCAGCCATTAGAACTATCTCAAAAATTTTAACCAGTGGGAATGTAGCCATGAAATGCGCAGCTTTATTGAAAGGTTCAGGATTGTTCTTAAGCAGCAGGAAGTTTATGATAAGATGAACAGGGAGGAATGTAAGCAGGAAAAGACCTGCCAGGGCCATTACAAATTTCTTGGAAATTGAGGCAAACAGAACTTTACTCATTGGTTTTGGAATATTTAGTTTTTCTGAAGGATATCGGTCGCAAACAAAACTAAGTTTTATCTCCTTTGAAAGTTATTAAAATGAAATGCTAATTATCATTACCGGTAAATAAAAATTGATCAGAATTCAGCAATAATTAATTAGCTACCTTTACAAAACTAGTAAATAATGGATATGTTTATTTCATTCAGAGGCGGAAAAATTCATTATACCGATTCAGGAAAGGGCGTTGTTATTGTCCTTATACACGGATACCTTGAAACAATGGAAGTATGGGATCAGTTTGCCGGCAATGTTATTAAAAATTACAGAGTGATCAAAATCGACCTGCCGGGTCATGGACAATCAGATTTAATTGGTGTAACAAACACAATGGATATTTTTGCCGGGGCAATCAAAGTTGTGCTTGACTTTCTGGGTGTACGGAAATGTTTTCTTGTCGGACATTCAATGGGAGGGTATGCGACACTTGCGTTTCTCCGATTGTTTGCTGAATATCTTTCAGGATATTGTTTATTTCATTCCCATCCTTTTGCCGACCCGCCTGAGGTTATTGAGAAAAGGGTAAAAAATATTAAACTCATTGAATCTGGTAAAAAAGACGAAATGATTCCTGGCTTTGTAAATGGACTCTTTGCAGGAACCAATCTTGACTTGTTAAAAGAAAAAGTTGAGAAATCGCTTAAAATTGCTTCAGCGACCTCAGAGGCAACAATAATTGCTGATCTGAGGGGTATGATGGAAAGACCATCCCTGTCTGACCTTGTTGAAGCAGGAAAAGTACCTTTCCTATGGATACTTGGTATGATGGACAATCATATTAATCATTTGGCAATTCAGCAGAAGGTAAGATTGCCAGGAAATTCCAGAGTTGTTATTCTTCACAACTCGGGCCATATGGGATTTATTGAGGAAGAAGATCTTTCTGTGAAATATTTAACAGAATTTGCAGGATCTTTAGTTATTTAAATTTCCCGCAGATCACGCAGATTTTCACAGAGTACCATCTGTGTCAATCTGCGTGATCTGCGGGAAAACAAGATCATATATCTATTGTTAGTTTATGCGATCTTATTCTTTCAGGTAATCAATCGCATATTTAAGGGTAGTATCAATATCCTCCCATATGGGGTAGAATCCTTTGTTGTCCAGAATATTACGGGCAATATATGCTTTCAGCTGTGTATGGATTATTTTGCCTGAGGTCTTTAATCCTGCAGGATCTCTTTTAACTTTGTTTTGTTCAGCAAAAGCAACAAACTGATCTAGCAATGCCTGTTTATCGAGATATTTTTCCATCTCGCCGGATTCGGTATACTTCTTCAACAGTTCCCTGTTAGTATCAGTATATTTCATGGCAAACCTGTAGATGAGAGCCCTTACCTTTGCGAGATAAGGTGAAATCATTGTTGTGTCTACAGGAACGAATTTGTCAGGCATTATTCCGCCGCCGCCATATACAATTTTTCCTCCCGGGGTGATAAATTTCAACGAATCGGCAAAATGGATGCTGTCTGATACCTCAAGTTCACCATGTTCCATCCTGACATTCAGATCATCATAGTATTTTTCAAAACCATCACTATATGGTTTCTGTATAGATCTTCCTGTTGGAGTATAATATCTGGCAATTGTAAGACGCATCCCTGAACCGTCTGGCAGGCTAACCGGTTCCTGAACAAGTCCTTTCCCGAATGAACGTCTTCCTATAATTGTGCCCCTGTCATTATCCTGAATTGCACCGGCAAGGATTTCACTTGCAGAAGCGCTGAATTCATCAATAAGTATCACCAGGTCACCCTCCTGGAAGATTCCTTTACCGGTGGCCCTTGCCTCAGACCGTGGCTGGGTTCTTCCAAGTGTGTAAACGATTAGCTGATCCTCACTGAGAAATTCATTTGCAATCCTAATGGCTGCTTCCATAATACCACCCGAATTTCCGCGAAGATCAAGGATCAGTTTCTTCATCCCTTTCCCTTTCAGCTCCAGAAGACCATTCATGAACTCCTCATATGTGGTTACTGCAAATGAGTTGATTCGTATATAACCAGTGAGATCATTTACCATATAATCAACATCAACACTGTAAATAGGAATCTTATCGCGTGTAATTTCAAAAGGAATTAGCTCCCTGTAACCGCTCCTGAGTATCCTGACCTTTACTACAGTCCCTTTTGGACCTTTGAGCATCTTCATCACATCTTCATCAGCAATCTTTTTACCCGCAACAAGTGAATCATTAACATAGATGATCTTATCACCGGGCAGTAGTCCTAGCTTTTCAGACGGTCCACCAGGTATAGTGCTAATAACAAGAATAGTATCGGTAAGCATGTTAAATGAAATGCCGATACCTTCAAAATTACCCTGCAATGGTTCATTGGCCCGTGCAAGATCCTTTGCAGGTATGTAGATCGAATGAGGATCAAGTTTTCTTAGGATTGCGGGAATGGCAGTTTCAGTAAGTTCCCCCCTGTTTACTGTGTCAACATAGGTTGCCTCAATGATATTCAGGATATTGCTGATTTTATCATTCCTCGGTTTTATTGTTGAGTGGTACTGAATATCAGTATCTGAGGGAAGCAGCCTGCCAATAAAAATTCCGGCAGCTACGGCAATGGAAAGAAGGATGGGCAGAAATATGCTTATTCTTGAGTTATTGTAATTCATAGATATTTTTTTCTGGATCTATATATACAAGTTCTATTCCGGCTCTTTTCAGGAGTTCGAGTCCGTCTGTTTTATGGTAACGGTTACAGTAAACAACTCTTCTGATACCGGATTGTATTATCAGCTTGGCACATTCCATGCATGGGGAGGTTGTAACATAAAGAGTTGAGCCTTCACTCGAGTTGTTTGACTTTGCAACTTTTGTTATGGCATTTGCTTCAGCATGAAGAACATATGGTTTTGTGATATTATTCTCATCCTCACAAATGTTTTCGAAACCGGCAGGGGTGCCGTTATAACCATCTGATATTATCATTTTCTCCCTTACAATAAGAGCGCCAACCTGTCTTCTTTTGCAATAGGAATTCTGAGCCCATATCAGAGCCATCTCCAGATATCGTCTGTCAAAAGTTACCTGTTTTTCTCCGTATGGTCTGAGCAGGTTCTTTTTAGCCATATTTACTTAATGTAGCAATTTAAAAAGAAGATTCAAAGTTAATGATTTTCTATAATTATCTTTTGTTGTGGTATCAACAGACATTATTATTTAATGCATATTGCAAAAATAAGTCGGTTCATAAAAATGTTGGTTTTCAAATATATAATTTCGTAAGATGAATTAATTTTGAGTTTAACCGGTTTTATGGAATAGTTTTTGTGGAATTTATTCATTCATAGAAAAGTATAACGATATGAAAAGAATTTTGTTTGCTGCAGTTTTAGCAATGATCATTTCATCATTATCAGGACAGGATATTTTTACCGATAAAAGAGACGGGAATGTTTATCGGACCATTACACTGAATGGAGTTACCTGGATGGCTGAGAATTTGAGGTTCAAACCGAAACAGGGCGCGGCTTATTATGATAATGATCCGCAGAATGCAAAAGTATATGGAATGTTATATGACTGGAAAACTGCAAAAACAGTATGCCCCGATGGCTGGCATTTACCCACAGGAAATGAATTCAGGACCCTCTCTGATCATTTCCAGCATCATGAATCCTGGAGAAAGGAATCAAAAGATACAGTTTCATTTACCATACAACTGGGAGGTTTACAGGACCATGAAGGTACCTTTTCTGAAATTGATGAAAGCGGATATTATTGGACAGCCACGGAATATGATAATAAAAGCGCCGAATACTTCAGCTACCTGATTATAGACAACATGGTTGTTACTGACCTCTCCAGGAAGGAGGATGTTGATGATATTCTGGGCACAGATAAAAATGACAGGTATTCGGTACGCTGCATAAAGAACTGAATAAGTTGACTCTAAAATTGTTCAGGGTTTAAGAATCTTAAGTTTGCATGAAATTCATTTTTCTTGACTTCAATTACTTTTAAAATATTGATACTGTGTACTGGGAACAGTTGCCGTAGTCAGATGGCTCATGGATTTCTGCAATCCTTTGATAAAAGACTGAAGGTATTCTCTGCGGGAACCAATCCAGCGTTAAAAGTCAATCCAATGGCTGTTGACGTTATGAAGAAAGCCGGGGTCGATATCAGTCAGCATAAGCCAGCAAATGTTGAGCAGTATCTCAATGAAGAGTGGGATTACGTAATTACAGTATGCGATCATGCAAATGAAGTTTGTCCTGGATTTCCCGGAAAAGTAAGACACAGGCTCCATATGGGTTTTGAAGATCCCTCAGAGACTAAAGGAAATTATACTGAAATTATTAATGAGTTCTACAGGATCAGGAATGACATAAAGGATGAGTTCTATAAATTCTATGAAAAGGAGCTGCAGAGAAAGATAAGGTAATAAAAAAAAGGAAGCTCTTTGACCGCAGAAGCGAAAAATACTTTGTTGATGCAGTTGCCATGTTGCCCTTTTCTTTAAGGGGAAATATTTTTCTGAAGTTTAGTAACTGCCAAAATCCATAGCTGCTTTTATCATCGCCTCAATTGTATCTGTTGATACATCTGTCTGTATGATGTGTGCCGGGGCAAGCAGGTAACCCTTATTCCTGCCGAGTATCCGGATTCTTCTGTCTATCTCTTTGCGTATGGCCTGTATGTCTCCTGAGGGGAGCAATGACTGCTGATCAATGCCTCCGAAGAAACATATTCTGTCACCGTATTTATCTTTAAGCTCCTGCGGATCAGAACCTTCAACATTAGGCTGAACAGGATTATAAACTTCAATACCCAATTCAATAAAATCATCAATAAGTGGTGCAACCGCCCCGTCTGAATGCATTATCATTATAATGTCGGGATTCTCCTGTTTAATTTCCACGATCATCCTTTCATATCTCGGTTTAAATCTTATTCTCCACTCCTCCGGTGCAATTAGTGTTGATGTCTGGCTGCCCAGATCCTCACCCAGCCAGATCGCATCCACTCCTGCTTTTACAAGTTGAATGGCAAGTCCTGTGCTCCATTGTTCAACCTTGTCATTTAAGGCTTCGATCCATGTTGAATCCTGCATCATGCCTATCAGGTACTTTTCAAGCCCGGTAAGATGCCATGCCATCTCAAACAGAGAGATTTCCACATCACCAATAATAAAATAATCTTTCCCAAACCTGGCAATATCTCTTCTTGCCTTGTCGAATCTTCCGGAAGCATAAGCATCAGGGAAACGATACTGCTCAATTTCGCATGATGTTGATACATTTTCGAGTGGACATTTAACAACTTCAACATAGAGAGAAGTCGGTTTCATATGCATTCCGAATTCATTCATTGTTATATTTCCCGATACAGGAACAGGCCTGTATCCGGTCGGAACAGTACCCCCTACAACTACAACATCGCTTCCCATCCTTGTTCTGATCTCATTTGCCGAGATCCTGTAGGTAAGATCTTCATAATACGATAAAGCGTAATCAGGTTCGATCCCAAGTTTTTTCCCGAATGTTTCAGTATGCTGTCTGCAAAGGTCAAACTGAATTGGTACCCTGTCGGGATTACCCTCTTTTCTCCTTAATGCCCTGAATACTCTCTCCTTCGAATTCATTTTTCAGAATAATTTTGTTATAAGATAAATCATTATAAAGCCATGCTTACTACTAATTTAGCAATTATTTTGATTTTAATGAAATTGTAACCATAATGGCCGGGATTCTTATTATTTTTGAATCAGTAACATACAAACCCTCAGATATGAAAAAATTCAGTCTCTTCACAAATATCAGCCTCATGCTGACTTTGTTTCTTGTATTCTCATGCAAGCCTAAACCTCCAGGTGAATCATTCACATTTGCATTTTTGACAGATGTTCACCTTACTTATGAAAGAAATGCTGTTCCGGGTTTTAATCAGGCCATAAAATCTGTAAATGACCTTAAACCCGATTTCGTAATAATGGGTGGTGACCTTATAATGGATGCCCTGGGACAGAGATATTCTCTTGCAGATTCGCTTTATAATCTTTATAATGAAACGGTTAAAAATTTTAATATGCCTGTTTTCAATACAATGGGCAACCATGAAATATATGGTATCTACACTCAGAGCGGTGCTGATAAGTTAAATCCTGAATATGGGGAGAAGATGTTTGAAAAAAGGCTTGGCGATTTATACAAATCATTCATGCATAAAGGATGGAAATTCATGATTCTTAACTCAGTTGAAGACACCGGAAAAGACAGTTACATAGGAAAAATTGATGATGCACAGATCGAATGGATAAAGAAAGAATTAGGTTCAACTGATAAAAGCACCCCTATTGTAATCAGTACCCACATCCCGTTTATCACGGCAAATACACAAAAGTATGTCGGAACAACTGTTGCCAGCGACTCTTCAACTGTAATTTACAATGGCAAGGAAGTTCTTGAACTTTTCAGCAACCATAACCTGAAACTGGTTTTGCAGGGACATTTACATTCCCTTGAAGATATCTATATTGACGGGATCCATTTCCTAACAGGAGGAGCTGTGTCATCCGGATGGTGGGACGGACCAAACAAAGGTCTTGAGGAGGGATATGTGTTGCTCACCGCAACAAATAATGAGATTAGCTGGAAGTATATTGATTTTGGCTGGGAAGTAAAGAAATAGGTATGGGAAATAAAATTAAAGCAGGACTTTTCGGAATTGGACTTGATACTTACTGGAGTCAATTCGATGGCCTTCTCAAAAAGCTAATATCCTGCCAGGAAAGAATAAAAAAGAGGCTTGAACAATCGGGTGTTGATGTTATTGATGCAGGAATGGTTGATACTGTCGATAAAGCTGTTTCATCAGCAGAATTTTTCAGTAAAAACTCTGTTGATATCGTCTTCCTGAATATTTCAACTTATGCCCTTTCACATACAGTTCTGCCATTGATCCGGAGGATTGCCTGCCCTGTTGTTGTTCTTAACCTTCAGCCTGAAAAGGCTATCGATTATGAGAAGTTCAATTCATTGGGTGACCGTGGAAAGATGACCGGTGAGTGGTTGTCATATTGTCAGAGCTGCGTTACTCCCGAGCTGGCAAGTGTTTTCAAAAGAGCCGGAATAAAATACCATTTAATTACGGGTTTTCTGGAGGAGGATTATGTCTGGAAGGAAATAAAGGATTGGGCAGATGCCTGTACAGTAAAAAATTCCATTATGAATTGCAGAGTAGGAATAATGGGGCATTATTATAACGGCATGCTTGATGTTTACAGCGACGTGACAAAACTTGCAGCATCATTTGGTTCCCATTTTGAGCTGATCGAATTTGGAGTACTGAAGAATTTAAGGGATAAGGTAACTTCTGACGATATTCAATCAAAACTCAGGCAGTTCAATAACTGGTTTGATGTTTCCGGTGAATGTTCCAAAGAGGATATGGAAGAGGCCGCCAGCACCTCTGTAGCACTAGACCACCTTGCAGAAAAATACCGGCTTGGTGCTCTTGCATATTATTATGAAGGAGAGGGAGATGCCGGCTATGAGAAAATTGTTACTACACTTATACCTGGTATGACCCTTCTTACAGGTTCTGATATTCCGGTTGCCGGAGAGTGTGAGGTAAAAAATGTTCTTGCTATGAAGATCATGGACTCAATGGGATCGGGCGGCTCATTTTCAGAATTTTACGGACTTGATTTTAATGATGATATAGTTCTCATGGGTCATGATGGCCCTGCCCATTTCAGAATTGCTGAGGGAAAAGTAGGACTTGTACCTCTACCTGTATTCCATGGAAAACCCGGTAAAGGTTTGTCTATTCAGATGAAAGTTGCCAACGGCCCTGTTACACTGCTTTCAGTTTGCGAAAGCGGAGATGGTAAGGTTACCCTCCTGGCCGCAGAGGGAGAGTCTGTTGAGGGGCCTACACTTCAGATCGGAAATACAAACAGCCGTTATAAGTTCAGTATATCAGCCCGTGATTTTATTGATAACTGGTCGAAAGCAGGACCTTCGCATCACTGTGCAATAGGGATAGGAAAAAGGGCCACGGCGATTGAAAAACTTGCACTATTGTTAGGAATCGAATTCAGGAGGATCTGCTGAAATGAAGCTCAAATCCGTTTTGAATTTCCGGGATGTGGGTGGTATGCCATCCAGTGGTAATGGTAATATCAGGAAAGGACAGATTTTCAGGTCTGCAACTATTGACAATATTAAAAATGAAGATATTTCAATGCTCAGGGATTTTGGGATCAGAACCATAATTGACCTGAGGGCACCGAAGGAAGCAAAAAAGTCCAGAAAAACAGTTAATGATATAGTTGCTCTTTCTCTTCCGCTTGATTTTCAGCAGACAACCAGGGAGAGACTGAAACCATTTCTTTATAAAAAGGGATCGGAAGAAATTCTTGCAGATATCTCCAATAAGCTTTATCTCGACATACTTGATGCTGCAAGTCCTGTATTAAAACAGATAATGGAGTTACTTGTTTCTGATAACGGAGCACCTGTTCTTATTCATTGCCAGGCTGGAAAAGACAGAACAGGCATAATCATTGCACTGGTATTACTTGCCCTGGGGGTTGACCGGCAGTTAATAAGTGAAGATTTTATGAAGTCCAACGATGAGTTGCTTCCTTATTTTAAGAAACTTCTTCTTATCAGGAAAATTATCACCTTTGGATATTTCCCGGCAAAAAGGATGCTCTATGTAATCACTGTGAAAGAGCGTAATATAAATTCAGTTATTGACAGGGTGGATAGTCATTACGGAGGCATAGAAGGATACCTTGCATTATCAGGATTTGAAGTCTCAAAACTGGTGGATCTGAGGAAGAAGTTTTGTACAATTTAATCTTTATCTTTTCACCAATGAAAGCAAAGGGAAGAAAGTTCAGTTTTGGTGACAGACTCCAATCATTCAGGTATGCCTTCAGAGGGATAACTGAACTTATAAGGGGGGAGCATAATTTCAGAATTCACCTTGCAGTTTTAGTAATTGTCATTGCCGCAGGTTTTTTTTTCAGTATATCATCAACCTCATGGTTAACAATTATTCTTGTCTCGGCTCTGGTCCTCGTGAGTGAAAGCTTTAACACATCAGTTGAAAAACTGGCAGATATTATAAATCCTGAACCGGATGAAAGAATCCGCAAGGCAAAGGATATTGCGGCAGCAGCAGTTCTTATTTCAGTAATAGCAGCTGTTATTGCCGGTCTGCTGATTTTTGTTCCTCATCTTAAAAAGCTCTTCGACTGAAACAGCATATAACATTTTAGAGGATTTATTAAATTTGATTAGATAAACCATTATTGCCATGGGAACAAAGCTTTTAATACTGGCCATATTTGGAATTGCAATGGCACACTTCGAAGGTGTTGTTGTTGTTTACCTCAGAAAAGCTTTAGGAATGCTTGATACAGACGGGAATAAAGAATCGGTTGAAAAGATCCCTAAAAGATTCCTGCAGATAGAAATTTCACGGGAAGCTGCAACAATAGTAATGCTTGTTGCCATTGCCCTGGTGACAGGATCAGGATGGCTGGAGTGGATAATCTACTTCCTCTGGACCTTTGCTTTCTGGGACCTTTTTTATTATCTCTCGCTGTATATTCTTATCAAATGGCCACCAAAGCTTACTACAATTGATGTTCTCTTCCTTATCCCTGTACCCTGGATAGCACCGGTATGGTTTCCGGTAGGAGTATCTTCTGTTACAATCTTAACAATATTTATCTTATATATTTCCCGCATAATTTCATGAACAGTTAAACACCGGTACCAATGAATTTGATCTACACCCTAAGGATTTAATAACTACCCCCAAACCCCCCAAGGGGGGCTTTTCAAAACAATATCTTTTTAAGTCCCCCCTGGGGGATTTAGGGGTGGAATTCCGGGAATAAGCTGCTAATACACCGGATAAATTTTTAAAACAAGTATGATTAGTGGCAGGAATATATCGGGAGAGATTAATCCTTCACTTCCGGAAAAAATTATTTAAAACCTATTACTTTTAATCCTTTAAAATACATTGTAAAGTGTTATGCCACTTTTCCATTTCAGAAAGATTCCGGGTTATTTTCAGATCCCTAAAGTACCGGAATTACAGGCTGTTCTTTTATGGTCAGAGTATTTCCCTGATAGGTACATGGATGCAAAGGATTGCCGTTCCCTGGCTGGTATATAAAATGACAGGATCTGCAATGCTTCTTGGAATATCAGGATTTGCAGGACAGGTACCTTCTCTTTTCCTGTCACCCTTTGCAGGGGTGCTTACCGACAGGATGAACCGGTATAATGTTCTTATGTGGACACAGATCCTTTCAATGCTTCACGCTTTTATTCTGGCCTGGCTCGTACTTTCGGGGAATATAGTTATCTGGCAGGTTATACTTCTTAGTTTTATTATTGGGTGTATTAATAGTTTTGAAGTTCCTGCACGTCATTCATTTGTTATCGAAATGGTGGAAAAAAAGGATGATCTGGGCAATGCTATTGCACTTAATTCACTTATGTTTAACGGAGCCAGGCTTATAGGCCCTTCTATTGCAGGAATATTGCTGGCATCCGCGGGAGAGGGAATTTGTTTCCTTATAAACGGTTTCAGTTTTGTGTGTGTTATTTTTTCGCTTATGCTTATGCGGCTTGAAAGGAAGGAACCTGTAATAAATAATACCGATCTGAAGAAAGATATTACAGATGGTTTTTCTTATGTTTTCGGATTTCTTCCGATCAGACATATTATCCTGCTTCTTGCTCTGGTTAATATAATGGTAATGTTCTATTCAACCCTTATGCCTGTTTTTGCTAAGGAGATCCTGGGAGGGGACTCACATACTTATGGTTTCCTGATGGGTGCAGCAGGATTTGGAGCACTTATAGGTGCTATATTCCTTGCCTCAAGGGAGACTGTTCTTAAGCTTGGGCGTCTTATTCCGGCAGCCGTGATCCTTTTTGGAACAGGTCTGGTTGTACTTTCATTTTCAAGGATATTTTCTCTTTCACTTGTAATAATGATTTTTGTAGGTATGGGGCTAATGTTGCAGGCAGCATCGAGCAATACTATTTTGCAGACCATAACAGATGATGATAAGCGTGGCCGGGTTATGAGTTTTTATACTATGGCAATTATGGGGATGGCTCCATTTGGCAGCCTTTTGGCAGGATGGCTTGCAAAAAGTATCGGAACCCCATCAACAATATTTACCGGAGGGATAATTTCAGTTGCAGGGGCTTTACTCTTTTTGAGGAAGCTTCCTGAGCTTAGGCAGATAGTTCGTCCTATCTATGTTAAAATGGGAATTATTCCAGAGGTTGCAGAAGGAATTCAGAATGCTTCGGAATCTGAAATGCCTTAATCTGCTGATATTTTGTGTTTATAACAGTGCAACCTCTTGTTTCACATTTTTGTCTTATTGATTAAACACATTTCCCGAAGAAAAAGTTTCAAATCACCATAATTATTCAGACATTATGAAAAGATACCTTTGTTTATCATTGCTGGCAGTTCTTATTATGACTTCCTGTGAAAAAACAGATGAGAATGCGAAAAATGATAATAATGCAACTGGATTGATAATCGATCATAATTGTATAAAGCTCTCATCCATCCCTGGCGAATATTTAACTCAGGCAAAGCAGGCTCTTCATATTGCTTACAGTCACACGTCCCACGGAAGTCAGATTACTTCAGGTATGACCGGATTAGTTAGTTTCAGGGGATCATTATATTCATGGAATAACGGAGGTGCCGGTGGCGCTCTTGATCTGCATGATTATGCTATTACCGGAGACCTGGGAAATCCCGACAGGACATCATGGGCATCACGCACCCGATCCTATCTCGATGCCAATACCGACGTAAATGTTGTAATGTGGTCGTGGTGCGGACAGGTATCAAATAGTACCGAAGCTGATATCAATACCTACCTGAACCTGATGGATCAGCTTGAAAAGGATTTTAATAAGGTTAGATTCGTGTATATGACTGGTCATCTGGACGGAAGCGGTCTTACCGGAAACCTCCACCTGAGGAATGAACAGATACGGAGTTTCTGTAAATCAAATAATAAAATATTGTTTGATTTTGCGGATATTGAATCTTACAATCCTGATGGTGTGTATTTCGGAAATAAAAGACCTAACGATGCATGTGATTACGACTCGGACAACAATGGCAGCCTTGATTCCAACTGGGCAACCGAATGGCAGAATTCCCACCGGCAGGGAGTGGACTGGTATCAGTGTTCTTCCGCTCACAGCCAGCCGTTGAATGCAAACATGAAGGCATATGCTGCATGGTGGTTATGGGCCAGAATTGCAGGCTGGGATGGGAAATAAGATATTATCCCGGTAATTAATGTGAAATAAGCATTAAACATTTCACACTTATTAACTATTTTATCTGTATCAATTGAGTCTTAAAAAACTATTTTTGGAAGTCTTTATTTCTTATATATCTGATGGGACTCAATGCAATCAAGATAAAAATATTTTTAGTATCAGCAATATGTTTGACCTTCGTTAAAAGTACTGGATTATTTGCGGCAGTAGATATAATCTTATTACAGGATACACTCAGGGCATCACATGATCCTAAACAACCTGTTTATACTACAAAAAGGCTTACAACCAATAAACCTGTCATTGATGGTAAACTTGATGACGATTGCTGGAAGACAGGAACCTGGGCAGGTGATTTTCACCAGTATATTCCAAATGAAGGTGCCACTCCCACATGGCCCACTTTTTTTAATATACAGTACGACGATAAATATATCTATGCAGCAATAAGAGCCTTTGACGGAGAGCCTGAAAAGATGCAACGCTATTCCGGTTTGCGCGATCAGTTCAGTGGTGATATGGTTGGTGTAAATTTTGACAGTTACCACTCTTTTAAAACCGGGTTTGAATTTACAATTTCCTCATGGGGTCAAAAGGTTGATCTTATACTTTTTAACCCGGAAAACTGGGATCTTAACTGGAATGCTGTTTGGCGGGGGAAAACAGGTATTGAAGATTCTGCCTGGGTGGCTGAGTTTGAGATTCCTCTAAGCCAGCTCAGGTTTAGTAAAGAGGACGAACAGGTATGGGGTCTTCATGTCTGGAGATGGATAAGCAGACTCCAGGAGGAGAGTGACTGGGAATATCTGACTAAAACGGGGCCTGGTGTCATTTATAATTTCGGGGAGTTGAGAGGTATAAAAGGACTCAAGAAATCGCAGCGGCTTGAAATTATGCCATATGCTCTCGGATCACTCGAAACTATGAAGAAAGAACCCGGGAATCCGTTTACAGAATCAGGAAGGAACTGGTCAGGAAATGCAGGACTTGACGCAAAAATAGGGATCTCAAGTAATTTCACAGTAGATATGACTGTAAACCCTGATTTCGGACAGGTCGAATCAGATCCCTCTGTAATGAACCTTACAGCATTTGAAACTTTTTATGAAGAAAAAAGACCATTCTTCCTGGAAGGACTGACAATATTTGATTATAAATTTGATAATCAAAGCCTCTTTTATTCAAGACGCATAGGTCATGCACCTTCATATACATATAATCCTGCTGACGGATCATATGTCGATTCACCCGACATGACAAAAATACTGAGTGCGGTAAAGCTTAGCGGAACAACATCTAATGAGCTCTCTGTCGGACTAATTCAGAGCATTACCGCTAATGAATTTGCTACAGTTTATGACAGCGATGGCAACAAGAGTCATACAAAAGTTGAACCCCTTACCAATTTTACTGTAGCAAGGATACAGAAAGGTTACAATGGAGCCAATACAACTATAGGCGGAATGGTAACTTCTGTTAACAGGAAAATTGATGAAGCTCAGCTTGATTTCCTTGTGAACAATGCATTCACAGGAGGCCTTGATCTGATGCATCAGTGGAATGGAAAGGAGTATTTCCTTGATGCCCGTCTAATCGGTAGCTACCTCAATGGTTCCATTGAATCAATAACCAGGCTGCAGGAATCTTCAGCCAGATATTACCAGCGTCCCGGAGCCGATTACCTGAGATATGATACTTCAATGACCACTCTTGGTGGTTATGGAGGAAAAATCAGGATAGGGAAAGGGTCTAAAGGATTCTGGAGGTACTCAACCGGAGTGACGTGGCTATCACCCGGAATTGAACTTAATGACCTTGGATATATGAATACGGCTGATGAGATTAAAAATGAAAATGAAGTCGGATATTTTGTGACAAACCCTGTCTCCATATTCAGGAATTACAAGATAAATTTTGAACAATTCAATACCTGGAACTTTGAAGGGAAATACCTCGGCCTGGGAAGTCATCTCTCATTTATTTCTGAACTTAAGAATCAGTGGGGAGTTAACCTGAACCTTATTTATCACTCTGAAGCAATAGATACCAAGGTTCTCAGGGGAGGCAATGATATGATGATGCCGTATTCACTTTTTACTTTTGGATCCGTACGAACAGATTATTCAAAGAAAATTTCTGCAGGTATTGAATACAGCTATGAGTACGGAGGGAATAATTCAATATCCAGATACCAGATTAATCCAGGTATAACCCTGAGGCCTTTTGGTGCTGTGAAAATAATTATTTCAGCAGACTATGAAAATAATATGAATGACCTTCAATATATTACAACACTTGATTATCAGGGTGGTAAACGATATATACTTGGCACAATAGATCAGAATACTTATGGACTTACATTCAGGATGGATCTGAATATTACACCTGAATTCTCTATACAGTATTATGGTAGTCCCTTTATTTCAAAGGGAACTTATTCGGATTATAAATACGTTACAGATCCGGAGGCAGATTCATATAACTTTAGGTTTGAACTATATGATTATGAAATTATGGAGGATGGCAGTATAAGATTTGATGAGAATAGGGATCTGGTAACAGACTATTCCATTGGAAATCCCAATTTTAATTTTCATCAGCTCCGGTCAAATTTTGTGGCAAAATGGGAGTACCGTCTGGGATCATTTATTTACTTTGTGTGGTCAAGAGAAAAAACAGGACAGAGTAATTTATCTGAAGTGTCATTGAATGAATCATATAAGCAGCTTAAAGATGTTTTTCCTAATAATATTTTTCTGATTAAACTTAATTACTGGTTCTCATTGTGAATAATACAAAGTCTATAAGAGGTCTTCTGCTGTTTCTGGCCTTGTCTGTTTCCATTACCGGGAGGTCCGGTGATCCGGTCAGCATCGGGGAGGCTGTTGTCATCAGCAAAATTGAAAAGCCTGTAAGCTTTGACGGAATACCTGACGAGAAAGCCTGGGAAAGTGTGATCCCTCTTAAGATGGTAATGCATTCGCCTGTTTTTGGAAAGGATCCAACGGAGATCACAGATGCCAGGATCTGTTATGACGACAAATACCTTTATATAGGTGCCCATCTTCGATACAAAGATGCTGAAATGATTAGTTCAGCCAGTCTTAAAAGGGATTATATGGGAATAGGAGGCGACTGGTTTGGGATTATACTCGATACATATAATGACAAGGAAAATGCACTGGTTTTTCTGACTACTCCCGACGGTCTCAGGTTTGATGCCGCTATTCAGAAAGATGCTGTTGTTGCCATGCCTGACCAGTTGCCCATGAATATCAGCTGGAATACTTTCTGGGATGTACTTACAAAGAAGAGCGATGAGGGCTGGACCGCTGAAATCCGTATTCCGTTTTCAAGCCTCAGGTTTCAGGATGTAAATGGCGAGGTGAAGATGGGTCTGATTACCTTTCGCTGGATGCCGGCTCATAATGAAACGGATCTTTTTCCTGCAATTCCGCCTAACTGGGGACAGGTCTCATTTATGAAACCATCTCAGGCTCAGGAAGTGGTTTTGAATGGGGTTAAACCTTCAAAACCGGTCTATATTGCGCCTTATGCATTAACTGGTTGGCAAAGTACTAACGATATTAACAGTACAGGAACCTCATATGATAGGAGTGATAAGCTTAAGTTTGAACCCGGGGTTGACATCAAATATGGACTGGCAAACAATTTGATCATGGACCTGACTGTTAATACAGATTTTGCACAGGTAGAGGCAGATGACCAGCAGGTAAACCTGACCAGGTTCAGCCTTTTCATGCCTGAAAAGAGAATGTTCTTCCTGGAGCAGGCAAGTATTTTTGATTTTTCATTCGGCGGGAACAGTAACCTTTTCTACAGCCGAAGAATTGGACTGAGCGATGACGGCGATCCTATCAGAATATATGGAGGAGCCAGGATGACAGGAAGAATAGGAAAGTGGGAGTTGGGATTCCTTGATATGCAGACAGGCCCGTTGAAACTTACGAATTCCTCAGGTGTTGAAGAGGAAATCCTTCCTTCCGAGAATTTTGGAGTACTCAGGTTCAGAAGGCAGATTTTAAATGAAAACAGTTATGTTGGCTCCATGTTCACCAGCAGGATCGGGACAAATGGAAATTACAACCTGGCTTATGGACTTGACGGGATAATTAAGATATTCGGCGATGATTACATCGACCTTAAATGGTCCCAGTCATTTGAGACAGGAGTCAATAACACTTCAACCGATGAGCATACAAGAATAGCTGCAAGGTGGGAGAGAAGGTCCAGGAAAGGATTGGGGTATTATTTAGGTTATTCCAGGTCAGGAATCCATTATAATCCCGGAATTGGCTTTGAAATGATGGATGATTTCGCAGCAGTCAGAGCCAACTTAAGGTATGGATGGATACCCGGTGAAGATAAAAAACTGTACAGCCATTCACCGGGTGTCAGATTTATGCAAATGAATTTTATTGATGACGGTTCATTAATGTCCTTAAATGTTGAACCTGAGTGGAATTTTACAACTAAAAGCCAGTGGGAAGGCCATTTCAGTATTGCTTACAATAAGGAGTATCTGAGAGACAGTCTTGAACTTCTGCCCGATGAGCTTTATTTAAATCCCGGAGAATATGAGTTTGTAAATTTCACCGGTATGATAATGACTCCGCGCAGTAAACCGTTCTATATGATGGTAATGAACCACACCGGACCTTTTTTTGACGGACAGAGATTCTCAATGAGGTTTGAACCAACATGGAATGTATCAAAGCATCTTGAACTGGGAGCGGTAGCAAACTTTGACTGGCTTGCCTTCAGAAAGAGGGATATCTATGCCACAAACCAGATAATTGGAACGAAAATAGTCTTTATGTTAAATACTGCTTTTTCATTCAGCAGCTATATACAGTATAATACTTCGGTCAATGAGATAATGACAAACCTCAGGTTCAGGTATAATCCAAAGGAAGGGAATGATCTGTATATTGTTTTCAATGAAGGCAGAAATACCGATCTCGACCGGGAATCTCCAAGGCTGCCAGTGTACAGTGCAAGGTCCCTGTTATTGAAGTATACCTATACCTTCAGCCTGTAGATAATAAACTGGTTGATGAAGATCCCAAAATCCTTTAACCACAGAGATCACAAAGAGTATTCATAGAGGTCACAAAGAATTATTAGTCAAGGTTTTACCTCTGTGTGCTTTGTTTGTGCCGTGAAGATAAGAATTTAACTTAAGTTCTTTAACATGCTGTAA
>CALMJY010000187.1 GCA_937864815.1 uncultured Bacteroidota bacterium | reverse complement strand
CTGGGCGGGATGAACCCGATCCGGATTCAGTCGATGACAAATACAGATACTCTTGATACCAAAGCTTCTGTTTTACAATGTATAAAGATTATCGAAGCCGGAGCTGATTATGTCAGACTTACTGCCCAGGGTGTTAAAGAGGCTGAAAACCTGGCTGTTATTAAAAAGGAACTCAGAAAGGCCGGATTCAACACACCACTTATTGCCGATATTCATTTCAATCCTTCTGCTGCGGAAACTGCTGCCAGACTTGTTGAAAAGGTAAGGATAAACCCGGGAAATTATGTTGACAAAAGAGCCTCTTTTGAATCAGGTGACCTAACTGAAAAAGAGTATAATGCCGGACTTGAATTAATTCATGCCAGGCTTCTGCCTCTGATAAATATCTGCCGTGAATACAAAACAGTGATAAGGCTTGGTATTAACCACGGATCTCTCTCTGACAGGATAATGAACCGATATGGCAACACTCCGGCCGGAATGGTCGCCTCTGCATTGGAATTCATCAGGATATTCAGGGCTGAGAATTTCAGTGACCTGGTACTGTCAATGAAATCATCAGATACAGCTGTAATGATAGAAGCCACAAGGCAGCTTGTCAGTAAGATGCAGTCTGAAGGGGTTTCATATCCTTTGCATCTGGGTGTTACCGAGGCTGGTGAAGGAGAGGATGGGAGAGTCAGATCAGCTGCAGGCATAGGTGCATTGCTTTCGGATGGTATCGGGGATACGATAAGAGTCTCTCTTTCGGAAAGCCCGGAGGAGGAAATACCGGTGGCCAGGAAACTGGCTGATTATTATCCGAGAGGAATTGCTGATAATAAACCGGCTTCGGTACCGGAGTATAAAACGCCTACATCAAAACCTGATTTATTCACGAAAACAAGGGGCCCGATTGTTGTGGCTAATATGACTTCATATCCTGAAATAATATCAACTTCATATTCTGATGCAGGATTCAGGGTAAATGATGAAACTCTTGAGGTGAGACGAACCGATGGCTCCGCTGACCTTGTTATGGCCTCAGCATGTCCCAAAATGCTGCCGGTGGATGTTTCTCTCATTCTCCCTTATAAAAAGTGGTTTGAGTATATTGATGACTCCAGAATATTTCCACTCTGGTCACCTGAAACCTACCATGAAAATACAGTAAGATCCGAAAAACTGAACCTGCTCCTGACAGGATCTCATTTTGATATTAAATATCTCAAAAAGCCTGATCCTGCAGTAATAAGTGTAATTTTTACATTTAATCCTGAAACCGAGAGGTATGCTCCTGACAACTTCATCAAGAGTCTTGCAGAAAACGGATTAAGTCATAATATTATACTCAATCCGGTCTTCCGTGAAAGCAATCCTGAGGACCTTCGTATAAAGGCATCTGCTGTCCTCGGAAGGTATCTTACAGATAAACAGGTTGCAGGAATATGCCTTGTAAATATTGGCGACATAGATTTCAGGGAAGTAACATCCCTCGCCTTCTCAATATTGCAGTGCACCGAAACACGAATAACGCGAACCATGTATCTTTCATGCCCCACCTGTGGCCGGACAAAATTCAATCTGCAGGAATCAGTAAAAAAGGTTAAGGAGGCAACAGGACATCTTAAAGGCTTAAAGATCGCCGTGATGGGATGCATAGTTAATGGTCCCGGTGAAATGGCAGGAGCTGATTACGGATACGTTGGCGCCGGTAACGGCAAAGTACATATTTACAGGGGGACTGAACCTGTTCTGAAGAATATTTCCGAAAAGGATGCTGTGGAGAAGCTGTTGATGGTTATTGAGCAGGACAGACTTCAAGCCAGTCTGTAGTCAAGCTGCTTCTTCTGGAGATCTGCTTTTACAACTTCAATATCTACCCTGTCTCCGAGGGTATACAACTTCCCTGTTGAACGACCGCGGATGCAATAATTCTCCTCATCATACTCGTAGTAATCATCGGCGAGCTCTCTGATATGTATCATCCCTTCACACTGATTTTCAATAATTTCCACATAGATCCCCCATTCTGTAACTCCGGAGATGACTCCTTCAAATACTTTTCCAAGTTTGTCGCTCATATACTCCACCTGCTTGTACTTGACAGAAGCCCTTTCTGCCTCGGCAGCGAGTCTTTCCATCTTTGAAGAGTGGTCGCAAAGCTTCTGGTACTTTTCAGGTGCCGAAGGCTTTTCTTCTGAGAGATAGTATGTAAGCAGACGGTGAACCATCATATCGGGGTACCGGCGGATCGGCGATGTAAAATGAGTATAATGCTTAAAGGCCAGACCATAATGTCCTATATTATCAGTAGAATAAATTGCTTTTGCCATTGCCCTGAGAGCAAGTGTCTCAATTATGTTCTGTTCTTTTTTCCCTTCCACTGAACGAAGGAGCTTGTTCATTGATTTGGAAAGTGAAGTTGTTTCATCCTCTCCAAGCTTGTATCCGAATCGTGTGATAAAATGGCTGAAATTGTTGATTTTTTCAGGATCCGGTTTGTCATGTATACGGTATACAAATGGTTTTGCATGGAGTTTTTTGCCCACATACCCTGCCACTCTTTTGTTTGCGAGAAGCATAAATTCCTCAATCAGCTGATTTGAAGTACCCATCTCACGGAATTTAATTCCAACTGGCTTTCCGGCATCATCCAGATCAAACTTTATCTCTACCCTTTCAAAGGCAAAAGCTCCTGAGGAAAAACGTTTGGTCCTGAGCTGCTGGGCGAGCCGGTGCAGAATAAGGATCTGTTCCTTCATATCACCTTCCCCGGAATCTATTACCATCTGGGCTTCCCCGTAGGAAAATCTTTTGTCAGAATTGATGATTGTCCTTCCAAACCACTCATCAATTATTTCCGACTTGTCATTCAGCTCAAAAACAGCTGAATATGTGAGTTTGTCTTCCGCAGGACCTAGCGAGCATATATTATTTGAAAGCTTTTCAGGAAGCATAGGTACGACCCTGTCGACAAGGTATATCGATGTTGCCCTGTTTTTTGCCTCTTCTTCAACAAGCGATCCCAACCTGACATAATGAGTAACATCGGCAATATGAACACCCACCTCCCAGTGACCGTTTTCAAGCTGTCTCAATGAAAGGGCATCATCAAAGTCCTTTGCATCGGCCGGATCGATTGTAAAGGTTGGGATCTGCCTGAAGTCACGGCGTGATTTAATATCATGTTCTGATATTACTGATGGAATATTTGCAGCATCGGCTTCAACCTCTTCAGTAAAATGATAGGGGAGCTCAAACTCGGCCAGGATGGCATGCATCTCAGTCTCATTAAGTCCCGGATAACCAAGCACATTTACAATCTCGGCGACAGGATTTTTCGATTTCGGATCCCAGTCGACAACCTTTGCGACTGCCTTCTGACCCTGTTTGGCCCCGTTGAGTTTTGAAGACGGGATAAACAGATCGAATGGCATGTTTTTGTTATCGGGAATGAGGAAAGCGAAGTTAGGCATCACCTCAACCGTACCGACAAATGTTGTTTTTGATCTTTCAATGATCTCCACAACCTCGCCTTCCGGTCTTGCTCCTTTGCGTTTGGCATATAATCTTATCTTAACCTTGTCTCCATGAAGAGCTGTTCTCAGATTCTTAGCAGTAACAAACACGTCATCCTCAAGCTCATCACTTGTAATGAAACCATAACCCATCCTTGTAAGATCAACAACTCCTGTTATGAATCCATGAGGTTGTCTTATCCTGTATTTACCATGATATACTTCCTGGAGAGTATTTTTCTTTGTGAGTTCTTTAAGTATATCAGCAATCATCTGACGTGTGTGTGAATCACCAACATCAAGACGTTTAGCTACCTGTTTATAGTTGAAACCATTGTCAGGGCTTTTTGACAATATGGCAATTATTTTTTCGGTTAGTGCTTCCCTTGAAACACCTGAGAATTTGTCACCTCTGTTCTTTCTGCCCATAAAAAGTTTTTTGCAAAAGTACTAAAAGGCGATGACTATTTTGACCTGAGGAGTGTTACAAATTAAATAAGCATTCTGTCGAACATATACCTTACAGACTCCTGTACAGCCTGTAAAGATGTGTAACGAGGATTATAGCCTAACTGCTTCTTTGCTTTCTCAATACTGGCATTCGGGCTGTGGGCTTTAGGATCCCGAAGAGACTAAACATGGTTTCAAATTTGACAATCTTGCATAATAGCTGTAATTTTGAAATTATGTTAAAAAGAATATTTAGTATACCCGCAATTATCCTTCTCTCATTTCTGCCTCTTGCAGCCCAGGAGTACTCGGCTGTCAGTTACTGGAAAATGGAGCAGGATATAACTTATATAAGCCTTCTTGACCGGCAGAATGCCGGATCAGTCCTTACTCCGGAGGAACAGAAATATGTAAATGACTTCAAACAAAAACTGGCAGAGTATTTTGAAAAGATGCCTGATAGTGAAAAAGCCATTTATTATAAGAACAGGGCTTCGTGGCAGCAAAACGAACAGAATATAAAGGGTATTCCGGCTCAACAGCCTACTGATGTTTATGCAGGCGAGAGAAGCAAGTTCACCCAGTATCTTATCATGAATGGTATCTCAGGTGCCTTTTATGGTGGAGCTGCAGCTTTTATCCTGGGTGTTGAAGACGAAGGTGCCGCTACCGGAATGGTGCTTCTCTCTGCAGGGGCTTCCGTACTTGTTCCGGTACTTACAATCAAGGACAGGTATGTATCATATAATTCACTGGCTCTTTCAAACCACGGAAAACTGGTGGGAGCCTTACAGGGAGCTGCTCTTGGTGTATTAATGGTGGGTGATAATGTTGAAGAAGGCAAACTTCTTTTAACGCTTTCTGCGGCATCCAGCATTGCAATGGGAAGAGTTGGCTATTCGCTCGGCAAAAACAAACCCTGGACTGAAGGCAGGGCGGCACTTTATACATATTATGGGACTTTGATGCCACTAGAGGGTCTGGCGCTTACTGCAGCCTTTGAGTCGGAGGATCCCAGGATTTATGGTCTCAGCTCCCTGGCTTTCGGAGCAGGAGGCTATTTTATGGCTGATGCAATCTCAAAGCGTAATAACTTTACAAGGGGTGATATAACTGCTACCGGAACTCTTGCAACACTGAACGGGTTACTCGGATTAAGCATCATGCTTGATATTACAGATGATTCAGATGAGTATCCTCCCGGTACAATTATGATCCCTGCCATAGGTGCCCTGGGATCTTCGTTGCTTTCGCACCTATGGCTCAAAGATGCCGGGTTCACAAATCAACAGGGAAGAAATGTTGCCCTTGCCTCGGCCGGCGGCTCAATTATCGGTTTAGGGCTGGTTGCTATAGCAGGTGCTGAAAACCCTGCACCTTACTATGTAACAGGTTATATAACAGGTATGACAACATATGCCCTTATGGTCAATGCTTACAAAAAGAAAAACAATTTTTCACTTCCCCGGAACGAGATGAAAACAGGGTGGAATTTCAATCTGACTCCTCAGAATATTTTCATTAACAGGAAAATCGCTTCCTATGCCCTGGCAAATCCCGGTAAAAGAATAGATTTTCTTCCTGCATTTTCTGCATCACTGACCTTCTGAAACAGCTGAAATTTTAATACATTTAGTGATTAATATTTCAACCCGATGAGCCTGAAATCAATCCCTGTGCATTCTACGTCAGTTGTTACCCGTAAAACAGGCAATGAATATGTGCTTGTACCAATTGCAAATAACATTGCCGATATGAACAGCGTTTTTACGTTAAACGAAACGGGTGCATTCATATGGGAACTTATCGACGGGAAAAGGGATATTGAATCAATCATTGCAGAGATGGTAAAGGAATATGATATTGATGAAACAACTGCCTGTGAAGATGTTCTAAGCTTCCTGGAAAAAATGAAGGGGTATTTGATAATTAATTGAAATCCACCTCTCCCCAACCCCTCCCCCTGGTGGGAGGGGCAAATCCATTACAGTTTTTGCCCCCTTCTCTCCCGGGAGAAGGGGGTTAGGGGGATGAGGCTGACAAACTGATGCGGAATTACAGTTTAAATATCGCCGGTTACAAAATAAGATTTGAATCTGCTGACAATGGTCCGGATCTGGTGCCATCGGAAAGGTTTCTAAGGAATATCTGCAATTCCTGTGAATATGATGTTCTTATCAGAGTCCGGTATGGATCATATAAACTGCCCGATGAAGCTATCAGAGTTTTTCATGCACCATTTGTTGAAGAGATAAACGGAACTCCCGTGCATCAGAAAGATAACTTCTGGAGTGTGTGGAAACATGATCAGGAGCTTTTTATCAAATCTGTCTTTCCGCTTTGTCAGGATGACCTCGGGGCAATCCTGAAATTCTCCCTCGGCACCCGTGAATGGGATATGTGGATAGACTGCAACGTGAAAGAGGCTGATCCTCTCGAGTACCCTCTCGACGGGCTCCTGCTTTATTACCTTACAGTTTTACATGGAGATATAATGATTCATGCCTCCGGTGTAAACCACAACGGATCAGGGTACCTCTTCAGCGGGATATCGGGAAAAGGCAAAACAACTATGGCTGGATTATGGGAAAACTACGGAGCAAAAGTTATTCATGACGACAGGCTGATAATCAGGAAGACAGGTGATGGATACAGGATGTATAATACACCCGTTTATAACAATGATGTGCCTCTGGAATCCCCTCTCACAAAACTTTTTATCATTGACCATGCAAACGAAAACAGTATTGTCAGTATAAAAGGAGCTGTTGCAGCCAGCCTGGTGATGGCAAACTGCATCCAGCATAACTGGGGATCAGAAATAATTGCCGGTTTGCTTTCATCAGTCGCTTCGCTGTGTGAAACAGTGCCTGTACGAAAGCTGTATTTTAAACCGGAAAAAAGTATCACCGACTACATAATTAACTATGGATAATCGCAAAAAAAGCGGAGAGATACTGAAGAATGTTGGTTTTACCCTGCTGTCTGAAGGGAAAACCATCAGGATAAAAGCTCATGGCTATAGTATGTACCCATGTATAAAACCGGGATCTCTAATACTTATTGAGCCTGTAAAAATAAAGGGTAACCCGGTGCCTGGTGAAATAATAGCGATAAAAAGAGAGAGCGGACTGGTGGTCCACAGGCTCAGAAGAATAGAAACAAAGGGAGGTATTACAGCATATATTGCCAGGGGTGACAGTAATGCTCTTGAGGATGATCCCATTCCAATTGGCAGGATAGCAGGAAGGGTAGTTGGTGCAGAATCGACAGGAGAAAATCCTGTTCCTGCGGATATAAGAATTAACACAAAACCGAGTTATGTTGTCAACAGATTGAGGGTTATTGCATTGATATTGAGTAATAAAGTGAGATTATTTCTTTATCGTATTAACCCCCCAACCCCCCCACTGATAGGG
>CALMJY010000186.1 GCA_937864815.1 uncultured Bacteroidota bacterium | reverse complement strand
AATAAAAAAGACAAACGAAAGAACAGAATATATGAATATCGACAGACGAAAATTCATTGAAAAAACAACGGTGGCAGGAGTCGTTCTGGCAGGCACATCTGCTTTCCTAAGCAGTTGTAAAAAACAAATCGATAATGAATCTCTTGGATTACCTCCGGTTTTGAAGGGTGCTCCTAAGGGCAAAAAGCTGAGAGCAGGACTGGTTGGTGCGGGAGCCCGGGGAACTGGTGCTGCAATCAACTTTATAAGTGCAGGTCCTGATCTTGAGATCATAGCCCTCGCAGATATCTTTCAGGATAAAATTGATGCATGCCGCGAAAGATTTGCTTCCTTCAACCTTCCGATACCTGAAGAAAACTGCTTTGCAGGATTTGATGGATATAAGAAACTTATGGCCCTGCCTGATGTCGATGTGGTACTACTGGCAACACCCCCGCAGTTCCGGCCTGACCATTTCCTTGAAGCGGTGATGAACAACAAGCATGTTTTTATGGAGAAGCCAGTTGCAGTTGACCCTGTTGGGATAAGATCGATCATAACCTCTGCGAAAAAAGCAGAAGCTATAGGACTTAATGTTGTTACAGGAACACAACGTCGTCACCAGGAAGACTATATTGAAACATATAAGCAGGTAAAAAACGGTGCCATCGGAAGAATTACATCAGCAAAAGCCTACTGGAATCAGGATCATGTCTGGTTCCGCGAAAGAGAAGATGGATGGAATGATATGGAATATATGATCCGGAACTGGAACAATTTCTGCTGGCTTTGTGGCGATCATATTCTTGACACTCATGTGCATAATATAGATGTCATTAACTGGTTTATCGGCAAGCAGCCTGAAAGGGCAATCGGGTACGGAGGAAGGCACAGAAGGGTGACCGGAGACCAGTACGATTTCTTCAGCGTTGATTTTTATTATGGCAACGGGGTCAGCTCCCACAGTATGTGCCGCCAGATTGACAGCTGTGCCAATGGCACAGGGGAACTCATTATGGGAACTGAGGGCTATACTAATTGCATGAACACTATATGGGATCTCGATGGTAAAATTAAATGGCAGTTTAAATATCCGAATGATGAGAATGGCAATCCTATGAACCAGGTAAAGATTCCACCATATGTCCAGGAACATATGCATCTGGTTTATGCGATCAGAACAGGTAAATATGTTAATGAGGCAGAACAGACAGCAATCTCTACATTAACAGCAATTATGGGAAGAACAGCTGCCTATACCGGCAGGCTGATAACATGGGATGAGATATTCAAATCAGATATGGATCTTGGCCCTTCTAAAATCGAAATGGGTCCTGTTGACATGGTATTTGAAACACCAGTACCAGGAACACCAATACTTACCTCGGAATCAGAAAGTTAATAATAAAATAAATCAGATCAGAATGACAAGAAAATCATCCAGAAGGGAGTTTATCAGGAGGTCGGCTGCTGTTGCAGCAGGTACATTCGTACTTCCCCAGATTATTCCATCAACTGCTATGGGTATGGGTGGCAGGCTATCACCCAGCGATCGTATCGTGATGGCCACAATTGGAACAGGTTCCCAGGGAAATGGCAATATGAGAGAATTTTTAAGACTGAACAAACAACTTCAGTTTATAGCACTTTGTGATGTCGATAAGAATCACCTGGAAGCCGGGAAATCAATGGTTGACAAAGCCAATGGCAACAATGACTGCCGAACCTATGGCGATTTCAGAGAGCTTCTTGCAAAAGAAAAGCTGGATGCTGTTTCAATTGCCCTGCCCGATCACTGGCATGGAATAATTTATACTGAAGCAGCCAATGCAAAGCTTCATGTGTATGGTGAAAAACCGATCTGCCGTACTATAAAGGATGGTCAGACTATAGTCAGTGCTGTTAAAAAGAATAACATAATCTGGCAGACAGGAAGCTGGCAGCGTTCTCTTTTTAATTTCAGGAGAGGAGCTGAGCTTGCAATAAACGGACGGGCAGGGAAGGTAAAGTATATCGAGGTTGGCCTTCCTGACGGAGGAAAGGGTATTGGCACACCTCCTGTTCAGGAAATACCGCCTCAACTGGACTGGGAAATGTGGCTTGGACCTGCACTTAAGGTTCCTTACCGTGGTGTTGCTCACTGGGACTGGCGCTGGATTCTGGACTATTCCGGCGGTCAGATGACTGACTGGGCCGGACATCATATAGACATAGCAAACTGGGGCACAGGGCTGGAACATACAGGCCCCGTTGAAATATCAGGACATGGGGTATATCCTCCTGAAGGATTATATAATGCACCGGTGGAATATGATTTCCTGTGCAAATATGCGAATGGAATTGAAATGAGAGTTGCAAATGCATCCAGACTACCTCACAAAATGGGTACAACCTGGTATGGTGACCTTGGCTGGATACATGTTGACAGGGGAGATGTTCTGACCGCTTCTGATCCAAAGATACTGGAGGAGGTTATCGGTGAAAATGAGATCCATCTCTATAAAAGTGATAATCATTATCAGAATTTCCTTGATTGCATACGTTCAGGAAATCAGGCAATTACACCTGTCGAAGTCGCATACAGGGCAATTTCAGTGGGATTGCTTGGAGAAATTGCAATGACAACAGGTCAGACTATTAAGTGGGATCCCGATAAAGAGGTAATTCTAGATAATCCAAGGGCAAGCAGGTTGTTGAGCAGACCTTACCGTGCACCATGGACCTTACCAACAGTTTAGAGAAATAAGATAAAAGATAAAAGGAAAAAGATATAAGATGAAAAAGCAATATTTTCTGTTATTAATTTTAGCTCTCCTGGTTTCATTGTTTAGCGGATGTAAGAAGGAGACAGGATATAAAACCCTGATTATAACAGGGCAGAATAACCATGACTGGCAGGCAAGTTCTCCGGTTCTTAAGACAATCCTTGATGAAACCGGATTATTTAGCTGTGAAATAATGACCACACCTGAAAAAGACGGTGATATGACAACCTTCGATCCCGATTTTTCAAAATATAAACTGGTAGTATTGGATTACAACGGAGACTCCTGGTCTGATAAGACGAATTCTTCGTTTTTAGATTTTGTTAAGAATGGGGGAGGGGTTGTTGTCTATCATGCGGCAAATAACTCTTTTCCTGCCTGGAAGGAATATAATGAAATGACAGGTCTCGGAGGCTGGGGTGACCGCAATGAGAAAGACGGTCCGTACATTTATTACAGACGCGACTCTCTTATTGTTGATAATTCTCCGGGAAGGGGAGGGAATCATGGCAAGAGAAGGGAATTCCTTGTAAGGACAAGAATTACTGATCATCCTGTAACGAAAGGGTTGCCTGCCCGGTGGATGCATGGAAATGATGAGCTTTACAGCGAACTCAGGGGACCTGCAAAAAATATGCAGGTACTTGCAACAGCCTTTGCTGATTCGGCTGCAGGTGGTGGTACAATGCGCGATGAGCCTATGCTTATGACTATTACTTACGGAAACGGTAGAATATTTCATACAGCAATGGGGCATGCCGATAAGGATGGCGGTCCGGCTATGCAGTGTGCAGGATTCATAGTGACCTTGCAGAGGGGTGCTGAATGGGCTGTAACAGGTAATGTTACACAAAAGGTTCCTTTCGACTTTCCAACAGCTGCGGGTGTTGTCCTAAGAACCGATTTTACTGAGCTGACATTTGAAGAAGCTCTTGGAAATATCACTAATTATGAAATCGGTAAGAGTACAAAAAGTCTTGTTTGTATACAACACCATATAGCTGATCTTGCCGGTGACGAAATAGCATTGCTGGAGGTTGAGAAACAACTCGTCGGTGTATTGGTTAATGAAAAAACAACGACAGAGGCTAAAAAACTTCTGCTAAGGGAACTCAGCTGGATGGGTACCGAATATTCGGTTTCTGCAATAAAAGAGCTTGTCGGCAATAACGAAATTAAGGATGAAGCTGAATTTGCATTGGCAAGGCTTCAGACCGGTAAATAATTTTATATATAATCTCTATGTGTTTTGAGAATACCTCAAAAGTCTCATTTCTTAAATCCACCCCTATCCCGATAGCTATCGGGACCCCCAGGGGGGACTTATTAAAAACCGATGACTTATTAAGCCCCCCTTGGGGGGTTGGGGGTTAAAATTGACTTATGAGATATTCTCAAGTCTGAAGAGGAAAAATATTTTATTATGTTCTCCCTGGTTATTCCTGTTTACAATGAGGAAAAGCTAATTGATGAGCTTCTGAGCCGTACTGTTGCTTCAGTTGAGTCATTTGCTTCTGATTATGAAATTATTGTCGTTGATGACGGTAGTACCGACAGAAGTCTTGAGCTGCTGCTTCAGTGGCGTGATAATAACAGCAGGATAACTGTTATGTCCCTTTCAAAAAATTTTGGACATCAGGCTGCCTTTACTGCCGGACTGGAATACGCGACAGGTGAAATAGTTGCCATGATGGACGGAGATCTGCAGGATCCGCCTGAGCTTCTTGCTGAAATGTACAAAAGGATCAATTCTGAAGACCTTGAAATAGTCAGCGGCAAGAAAACAGGAAGAAGGGGCTCCCGGAACAGAAACTTTCTATCGGCACTCTTTCACTTGTTTTTCAAGTATATAGGCGAAATTAAGAGCATGGAGAATGCCGGCAACTACTCAATGATGAAGAGAGAGGCTGTTGATGCTTTACTTACCATGAAGGAAAAAGTTAGGTATCTGCCCGGATTGAGAACATTCATTGGTTTCAGGCAGGGATATGTCGAATTTGTAAGAGATGACAGGTATCGTGGAGAACCAAAAATGAATTTCGGAAGGCTCTTTATGCTAGCAACAGATGCAATCTTTTCTTTTTCAAGGTTCCCCATCAGATTGTGTCTGGTGCTCGGGACAGTAGGCACACTTGTCTTCATGGTGGTTGGCATTTATGTGCTTATCGCAAAAGTTTACGGATTCGCCATACCAGGCTGGTCTTCAATATTATTAAGTATCTATTTCCTCGGTTCAATTCAACTTGTGTTTCTCGGAATACTCGGAGAATATGTTTACCGCAGCTATAAAGAAAGCCAGAACAGGCCGGTTTATTTTACCAGGAAAATCTATAGCGACAGAGAAAACAAGAAATGAGAGAGGCTCCTCTTAAATATATATTCTGGTCACTCTCTTATCTGCTTCTTGCCTTACTCATATTTACCTCCCGAAATGCAGGAATTACCTGCGATGAGGTACTCCATTATACCCAGTCACAGGATGTTTATAATTATTTTGCCTCAGGAGGAGAAGATAAAAGTGCTCTTCATAATCCGGTATGGCATCTTATGTATTATGGACAATCGTATGATAATATTGTAACCATACTTATAAACTGGCTGAATATTGAAGATGTATACGGATTCCGTCATATAATGAGTACACTTGCAGGGTGGCTTACTATAATGGTTACGGCACTTTTCGCAATATGGATCTCAGGTTACCGCAGTGCTATTTTGGTGATATTTCTTTTTTCAGTAACACCAGCTTTTCTTGGACACTCACATAATAACCTTAAGGATATTCCATTTGCTCTCGGGTATATTTCTGCTACTTTCCTTCTTGTAAAATTCCTGAAGTATAAGGAAAGAATTCCATACTGTGCAGTGGCTCTCCTGACCTTGAGTGTGGCTTTCACAATAAGCATAAGAGCAGCAGGTGCGGTACTCATACTCTATTTGATTCTATTCACTTTTATTTCCATAATCATTAATTACTTTAATGATGGAAGTAATGGAAGACATGAGATACTTCATAAGTCCCTGCTTGTAATGTTTATATCCTGCGCCGCATATTTCCTGAGCATATTACTTTGGCCATATGCACTGCAGGATCCATTACAGAATGTGTTTGAAGCATACAGGGTAATGGCACATTATCCCGATACATTCAGGCAGATTTTTGAAGGCAGAGTGGAATGGTCCGATTTTATGCCATGGTACTACCTGCCAAAGTCGATGCTGATCACTATACCGTTAATTGTTACCGGAGGGGTACTTTCATTTGTAGTTTTATCAAAACGGATTTTCAAAAACGATCACAGGCTGGTATTTTCAATTATAATTTTTACAGTCCTGTTCCCTGTTCTTTTCGCAATTATCCAGAAATCAAATCTGTACAGTTCATGGCGACAGTTTCTTTTTGTCTATCCGGCGATAGTAATTCTTGCAGCTTCCGGTTTCAATATGCTTTTTGAATCTCTTTCAAAAAAGTACTTCAAGTGGGTCCTTTCAGTAATTATTATAATGGCCGCCATACACCCTGTAAAATATATGGTAAATAATCCCCGCTATTTCTATATATATTATAACCAGATAGTTGGCGGATTAAAAGGGGCTCATGGCTGTTATGAAACAGACTACTATTATGTAAGTCAGACTGAAGCCTCAGAATGGCTTTTAAATTATCTTGAAAATAAAGGACCTGAAGAAAGTATCCGGGTAAGTGCCACATATTCTGTTAACTGGCAGTTCAGGAAACATCCTGAAATTGAAACATCATATTTCAGGTATGAGGAACGGAGCCTGACAGACTGGGATTATGCAATTGTGACAAACCGTTATATTCCGCCTTTTAAATTAAAAGATGGAAGTTGGCCACCAAAGAATGCAATACATGTTATTTATGCTGACAGTGTGCCGATATGTGCTGTTCTTGAACGAACATCCAAAGATGATTATAATGGTTTCCGGATGTTGTCAGAGGGAAAATATCAGGAATCGGTAAAATTCTTTGAAAAGGCATTGAAGTCAGACTGCAGTGATGAAATGATTTTTTATAATTTTGCTGCAGCTCTTTACAATATTGGAGAAAAACAGAAAGCTGATTCGCTTCTGAAGGTATCGCTGAAGGTAAATCCCGATTTTGAACTTTCACTGATGTACCTTGGTAATATAGCAAAGCTGGAAAAAGATTACAAAACGGCTGTCAGATATTATGAAAAAGTAATAGAAACTAACAGGAAGTATTTTGAAGCTTATGTTGAACTGGCCGGATTGATAAAGGAACAGGATTTATTGAAATCCCGAAGTCTTCTCAGGAGATGCCTGACTATAAATCCTACGTATAAGCCTGCAATAATGGCCCTGGCTGATACCTACAGGAAAAGTGATCCGGAGATAGCTTCGAAATATGATAAACTGGCAAATAGTGTTAAATAATTAACAATAAAATAAAAAATGAAGAAAACAGCATTAATCTTATCGTTCGCCATGATGTTAATGGCAGGAAATGTAACCTCAGCGCAGGATCAGCCTAAACCAAAAAAGGATACGGTTAACATAGACACAGATGCCAAACCTACTTTTTATTATGCAGAAGAGGATGAGGCCACTGAATCAAAAGGAAACACTACCACTATTATAATTATAGCCGGTGTTGCCGTAATACTTGCCGGAGGATTTTTCTTTGTACTCAGGAAGAAGAAATAATCCTTTATGGAAAAGATCAGAATCTCAACAGCTCAGTTTGAGAACAGGAGCGGAGATAAGGAATATAATCTCAACAGGATAGAGACCCTTTCTGCAAGAGCCGCGCAGGAAGGATCGGATGTAATTGCATTTCACGAATGTTCTGTAACAGGTTATACTTTCGCACGGAATCTCTCAAAAGCTCAGATGCTGGAAATTGCTGAACCGGTACCCGACGGACAGAGTGTTTTGAGGCTTATAAGAATTGCCGGTGAATATAATATTGTAATACTTGCCGGCCTGTTTGAAAAAGACAAGGAGGGAAAGATTTTCAAAACCTATGTTTGCGTCGATAAAACAGGTATGATAGCCAGGTATCACAAGCTTCATCCTTTTGTAAATGAGCATATTTCACCGGGAAGTGAATATTGTGTTTTTGATCTCCTAGGATGGAAATGCGGAATACTTATCTGTTATGATAATAATATTATTGAAAATGTAAGGGCCACACGTCTTCTTGGTGCTGAAATCATTTTTATGCCGCATGTAACAATGTGCACACCTTCGCCACGTCCGGGTGCAGGTTTCTGCGATCCTGAACTCTGGAAGAACAGGGAAAATGATCCCACATCTTTAAGACTGGAATTTGATGGGATGAAGGGGAGAGGATGGCTCATGAAGTGGCTTCCTGCCAGGGCATATGACAATGGGATTTACGCTGTTTTTTCAAATCCGATCGGGATGGATGATGACCAGCTGAAAAACGGTTGCTCAATGATCATTGATCCTTTCGGAGATATAATTGCTGAATGCCGGACTCTGGGAGATGATTTTGTGACAGCTGTTATTACCCCTGAAAAACTGACTCAGGCAGGAGGCTATCGTTATCTTCAGGCAAGAAGACCGGAGCTTTACAAAGACATTATCGGACAGCCACATACCCCTGAACAAAAAGTAGCCTGGCTGAATACGGGAAAATAAATTACATATCGAGCAGGTCAATAAGATAGATCAGGGATGCATTTGCGGCACTTCCCATCTGAAGTTCCCTGATATTAACTTTGTCGAATGTGTCATTTGCCGAATGATGATAATAAAAATACCTCTGTATATCCGGGATATTGCCAATCAGGAGAGTTCCCATAGTACGCAGGGGAGAAATATCTGATCCACCGCCGCCTTTGTCAAAATCACGGATATTATATGGCTGGAACCATTTGGACAGCGATTGCAGTTTTTCAAGCCTTTCACCTTCTGCCTCAAATCCGAAGCCCCTGGGACTCATTACCCCCCTGTCGGATTCAAGTGCAGCATAATGAATTTCTCCTTTTGCTGATGCTTCAGCTGCATATGTACGTCCCCCGGTACCAGACATCTCCTCATTCATGAACATCACTGCCCTGATTGTTCGTTTAGGTCTGATATTAAGCGATTTGTAAAGCCTTATCATTTCAATTGCCTGCACACATCCTCCTGCATCATCATGTGCACCTTCACTAATATCCCATGCATCCAGATGTCCTCCTGCAGTAATAAATTCATTTGGTCTTACCGAACCTTTAATTTCACCGATTACGTTATATGACCAGGTGTCAGGGTAATTCATGCAGGTCGAGATCAGACTGATCCTGGTTGAAGGATCTTTCTTCAGCCATCTGCTGAGAAGCTCGGCGTCAACAGTGGAAACAGCAACAGCCGGGATCTTTGTGACATCATCAGCGTATCTTGTAACACCGGTATGCGGAAAATCATGAAGCGCATTTGTGGCTGACCTGACAATTACCGCAATAGCACCATATTTTGAGGCCTCCGATGCACCCTGAATCCTCTGGTTTACAGCTCCGCCATATGCTGCGAATGTATTAATCAGGGTGTTATCAGCAGCCCGGTTAAAGAAAACAATCTTTCCCTCAATCTTTTGTCTGCCAAGATTCTTAAGTTCGTTAAAGTCCTTAACTTCAATAACTTCTGCTAACAGACCATCTGTTGTTGTTCCTACAGAGAAGCCCAATGCAGATATAGTCAAATCTGCAATTCCCAGAACAGAGGAAATTGCCCTGCATTCCTCATGACCTCTTTCCCAGTGAGGTACAGGAACCTTTTGCAGCCATACACTGTCAGCACCTGCCTTGATCAGAGCCTGTCGTGTATACTCAACAGCTTCAGCTACTGCTGCAGATCCGGGAAGTCTGCCCTTTGTGTTTTTGCACAGATATTCAAGATGTTTATAGGCAGTCTGATCAGTAAGTGCAGCATCAAAAATAGATTTAATTATTTTCTCAGTTTCCTGTCCGTTAAGCAGCGAAATGCCCAGGATCAGAAGAATTGTGGTTATAATTATTCTTAATCTCATTCTTACTTTTGTCTTTTGCCTTTTTTCTTTTTAAAAAACCCACCCCTAACCCCTCCAGGGAGGGGAACCTCTTTACATCACTTTCTTCTTGTGCCTTCCGCCTTCATCATACCACATACGGACTTCTCATTTCACGGATATATAGTTTATTTGCCTCCGGATCTCCTGTAACCTCACCTTTAACAGGATCCCATGTTACTTTCCTTGCACACCTTATTGCAATATCACCCATATGGCTTATTGTATCTGAAATTATCGCGTCATCAAGAGGACACAACTCTTTTGCTTTCCCGTTTATAACATCCAGGAAAGCCTGGCCCATGGTATTGAGTTCACTCTTTATCCATCCGTCACTGGTTTTCGGGAAGTCGTTGATTTTTTGATTAATTTCCGGAATATTTGATTGTGCGGATGACCGGCTGAGAGATAGCCATCCTTTTGTTCCATAGAATGTTGTTCCGTTGGTTTCCTTGATATCCCGATGGTTTAGGACTCCGTTCATTGCTACGTCATCGCTCACAAAATGTAACTCCAGTCCATTCTGGTATTTGCATAAAACATCCCAGGACCAGATATTGTTGTACAAGCCTCCGGGAGCCCAGAACTGTCCTGTGCCTTCACATGAGTAAGTACCTGATACTTTTTCCTTAAGTATCCATACCAGGATGTCGAGTGGGTGAGCTCCCCAACCTCCCAGAAATCCTATGCTGTAATCATAATTGAACCATGAGCTGTTGTTGGTAACACGGTCGGGGCAGTAAGGTCTCATTGGAGCAGGTCCTGTCCATTTGTCGAAATCAAAATCAGAAGGAACAGGAACTTCATTGCATACAGGACTTTCAACAGGATTCTTCCCTGGTGCCCAGACATCGACACGTTCAATTTCACCCAGCAGGCCTTCCTTTATCATATCATAACCCAGTTTCATATGGGGTGAAGTCCTTTGCTGTGTGCCATAGTGGAATCGTACATTTTTAGCGCTCAGTTCTTTTGCAAGTATCAGATTCTCAGGGTAACTCAGTCCGAGTGGTTTAGCCAGCATTATATGCTTGCCTGCCCGGGCAGCTTTTATTGCTGCCGGAACATGCCAGTGATCAGGGGTTGTAATGTGAACAGCATCAATGTCATCACGCTGAAGAATTTCTTCAAAATCGAGATATGACTGGCAAAGTGGAACCGGATCATTATTTTTCTTATAAAAATCATTTATTGTCTGTGCCGCTCTTTCCCTTCGATCTTTAAAGGGATCGCAAACCGCAAGGTTAGCAGCACCTCTCAGAGGAAGCAAATAATATACAAGTTCAGCAGTGCCCCTGTCACCAACACCAATATGGGCAATATTTATTCTGCTGGTTGCAGGTTTGCGATCATTACATGATGGCAGGATTGTAGGAAGTATTGCCAGTCCTGCTGCGCCTACTGATGATTTACGGATAAAATTTCTACGTGTGATCTGCCGCTTTTGTTCCATATTAATTTTAATTAATAATTGAAATTAAACTCAAATCTAGTCCAGATAGTCTTTGTACATCTTATCAAGGTTTTCCTTGCTGGTTTTACCCGGGATTATCAATACCCGGTATTTAAGATGCAGTTTGTCACCCTTCTTCATTGTGATTGGGCCATCATATATAACAGCAGGACTGTAATAAAAGAATGGAATTTGGGGAGTTCTGATTATATACCAGCTTGTGTTCCGGGTAGTAAACTCAGGATCGTGGATTATTGAGATTCCTGCAGTATCTCCGGTCAGGGTGTTGAATCCCATATACACCCAGTTATTCTTTTTGTAGTCTGTATTATCGGTTTCTGTAATAATAAATGGATTCGTAAAATCCTGACTGAATCTTACTGATAGCCCAGCATAACCACCCCAGGTCCTCCCCCCGGGCTCTGTCTGAACAGGTGTTCTGTCAAGAATAACCTCGTCAGCTACTGCAGTGTAGGTATTGTAGTAATCAATATTAAAACTTCCATTTTCTGATGGGGATGAAATACTGATCTGACTCTTTTCCGTAAGAACTTCATTTCCATTTTCAGGATAATAGGAGATATTCATCTCAATTTTTGCCGAGAAATCATTCCCGTTTTCGAAACTGATGTCCTTTATCTCTGTAATTCCTGCCGACTTATAACCTGTTCTTTCTGATTTGAAGTCATCAAGATATTCCCAATAGTTTACACCATTGATATATTTCCAGCAGAACCATAATCCCAGGTGCCATGGATGATCCGGAGGGTCAACACAGGTAAGGATTGATTTAGCCGTCACCACAGGGTGAAAGTATGGTCTGCCATACCTGTTATTGAAATTGAATTGCCAGATCGGATAGCTTCCATTCTTCAGTGAAAAGCATGAATCAGTTTTTTCAAAGAATATCGAATCATTCAATTGTTCATGAATGTTTAATTCCTGCAATAATGAGGGCATCTCATCTATTCCTGCAGCCCAAAGGGTCCCTCTGATCAGCAGTGTTTTGAGTCCGGAATTAAGTAATGCTCTTTCATCATGTCCCAGGATTGTATAAAAGGTTTTGCCTGTACCTGTAATCCCGGTGAAAACTGAATTCTCAATTCTCTGCATCCCATCAGCTTCATCAACCCATGTAACTGATGCCAGAGGCCTGGCATTATGATGGATCTCAGTCTTTTCCCAAAGTTCATCAACAATATAAAAATCTCTTATCCCTTTGGTAATCGGGTGAGACATGTCGAATCCGCTCACTTTGCCTTTCTGTGGTTTGCCATGGCTGGTCTCTTGTCCCCATCTTCCTATTCCTGTTTTGTGATAATCCTCCCAACTGTAAAATGATGAGGCTCCTGCATGAATAAATACTGCACCGCCTCCCTTGTTAATATACTTAAGAAAATCTTCCTCCCATTCTGAAGTCATTCTTGATGTAGTGTCAGGCCAGTTATTCCGGTTGCTGACAATAACATCATATAAGGATAGTTCTTTATAGTTAAGTGTGTCAGGATTATTTGTGACATCAACCTTGAAAAGTCTGGTTTCATTGTAAATCCGCTGAAGAAGAGGAGTAGTCTTTTCCCATTCATGATTGTTTTTGCCGCTCAGAATAAGGATGCTGACCGGCTTTTTATTGTTATTTTTTTCACAGCTGATGGGTATACTAAGGCAGATAGCTGCAAAAAACCATATCAGGATTCGTCTGTCAGTCATATTCAGCTAAGTATATTCCTGCAGTATTCAACGCATTTCCTTACCTCTGCAACTGCATCAGATCCTTCCGGGATAGGGTATTCCAGTTCGATATCAACATTGATGGGCCATTTATTCTTTTTGATAAGAAGCAGAATATCACTGATTGGTGTTTTTCCTGACCCCCATGGCATATTGGTATTTGCAGGATCATCTTTTGGTCCGGTCTTATCCTTGACATGGATGCTGGCAATCCGGCTGTGCAGTTTTTCTATTATACCATTGGGATGGAGACCTGTTGCACCGTAATAGTGACCTACATCAAAATTCAGCATATTGGCGGGTGAATAGTCAAGGAATTTTTCGAAGCTCCATCCCGGTTCACCCGGCTGTAGATGATTATGGAAAATAGCCAGCATTCCGTTAGATTTTGCTATTGGTCCCATCTTTTTGCAGGCATCGTCACCTATTTCATTGCAAACACCCACAGCTCCAAGCGCTTTTGCAGCTTTGAATGAATAATCTATTTCCGGTTCTGTCCATCCTGCAGGTGAAAATTTGGCAATATGTATTTTGATCCCGGCATTGTTGAACATTGTACTTAGTTCCCTGTATTTTTCCAATGGTGCTGAAAGCCTCCATTTACGCCTGTTTTCACTGCCGTCCTTTCCATCAGGTATTCCGGCATATTTTTCTGCTACATCACCCATCAGTTCGATGGAACTTATACCTGTCTTTTTACAGTATTTAATGATATCTGCAGGTGATACTGGCATGCTTCGCCAGCTATATGTGATGGCTCCGACCTGTACACCCCCGAACTTAGAATCTGGTTTTACAGATGATTGCAAACCTGATGCCGGTGTAATACCATCCTTCCATGAAACCATTGCAAGACCTGCAGCAGCAGTTGTTATTCCAAGGAATTTACGTCTTGAATAGTTATTGTGTTTTTGGTCCATTTGAATAGTTATAAAGTATTAATTATAAAAAAGATATAATTATCAATGCTACTTGTTTTAATGGCACCGATTACAAATCGGCGCCATCTGGTCTTTTTCTATTGTTAAAACCCACCCCCATCCCCTCCCTGGAGGGGAGCCTGACTCCCGATGCCTGTCGCCTGTCGCCTGACGCCTGACGCCTATAATTTCACCCACTTATTACCGCCCTTATTCGACTCCACAACAGCATGAATGAACTTCATACCTCTTACACCGTCATGTACGGTTGGGAATTCTCCGGGAGTGAATTTCTCTTTTCTGATAGATTTTGCAGTACCTTTATATATATTGGCCAGGGCTTCATAAATACCTTCAGGATGTCCGGGGGGCATTGTGTGGCTCGATTCAGCAAATTTATCATTATAGCCATGAGCCGGCTTAAAGACCTTTGTGGGCTCGGTATCGCTAAGCATAGTCAGATAGTTAGGATTCTCCTGACCCCATTTCAAACTGGCTTTCGAACCATAAACGGCAATTGTCAGATTATTCTCTTCACCTCCGCATACCTGGCTGGCCCTGATAACACCCTTGAGTTTTTTATTGAACCTTACAAGTACAGTTCCATCGAGGTCGAGCTTAATACCATCTTTAACAGGATTAAGATCTGAAAGAACCTCCTTTATCTCAATGCCGGTTGTATATTCAATAAGGTTGAATGCATGCACACCAATATCGCCCATGCAACTGCTTGCTCCGGCATGTTTCGGATCAAGTCTCCACACACCTGTGATACGGCTTCCTGTTCCATGAATAATTGAATTTATCCATCCCTGGTAATATTGAGCATCTATTCTCTGGATTGTTCCTAGAGCACCGCTTGCAATGATATCGCGCATCTGCCTTACCATCGGATAACCTGTATAGGTATGAGTAAGAGCGAATGTGAGTTTTGTTTTTTCAACAAGCTTTTCAAGTTCCACAGCCTCTTTAACTGTCATTGTCATTGGCTTTTCACATACGAGGTGAAAACCGGCATTAAGAAGTGCCTTTGCAAAAGGATAATGAAGGGCATTTGGCGTTACGATTGATACAGCCTGCATTCTTTTATCAGCAGGCAAAGCCTTCTCAGCCTTGATGAGTGCATCAACACTTTTATAGCATCTGTCAGCTGCTATGCCTTCTTTTTTTGCAAACTGCTTACTCTTCTCATAGTCGACATCAAATACTCCGCCAACCAGTTCGAAATCATTACATATTCTTGATGCACGGCGGTGAGCATCTCCAATGAATGCCCCAATACCGCCTCCTATCATTCCATACTTAATTTTATTCATTTCAGTAAAATTATAATTCAACAGGTTTCTTTTTTCTATATGTAACATACAAGATTGCAAAACCAATTATTAATATCACAGGTAACAAGCCAACACTTCTAAGGGCAACCTCAGTCCCGCTGTTCTCAAGAATACGACCCATAACAGGAAGGAACATTGCCACAGAAACAAAACCCGCTCCACCCAGTAAAGACAAACCCAGTGCACCACTTCTTGGAATGTATTCAGATGTAAAACCCAGCATTGTAGGCCAGAAGTAACAAATGCCAATTGCAAAAAAGACAGCCCCCATAATTGTCAAACCGGCAGAGCTGACAAAACTCAGGATGTAGATCCCGGCTGCAGAGAATACAGCTGACATCAATAGCACTCCAACAGGATTCATTCTGTGGACCAGAGAACCTGCAAAGTACCTTCCGACTGCCATTATACCGGAAATCAGGGCAAGGATCAGCATAGGGCTCACTCCTGCATTTGCAAGAAGGGCGTTTACCCATTGATTTGTGACAAGTTCTGTTGCTGAGGTTAACAACATAAACGAAAACATTATCGGGAAGATAACACTTGCCTTACGGATTAATAATGCTTCAACAATAGATGCCAGTGAAGCGATACCAATAACTGCAAGATACATCCATCCTTCAGGTAGAACTACAACATTAATGGCAAGCAGGAAAAGAACAGTCATGGCGGTTATTATGCTTGCAGGTGCACCGATAGCATCGAGCATTCCTTTATATGTTACGCCACTCGCTACCCTCTCTGTCTCAGGTATTCTCTGTCCAAGGAACATAAAACCATAAATCGCAAGAGGGATGAAGAGCAATCCAACATATATCTGCCAGCCTATGTCCATCTTGTCCATAAGGAAGTAAGCCAGAAGGCTACCTATAACAATACCTCCCGGGAACCAGACATGGAATCTGTTAAGCATTCTGGTTTTATCTTTTGGGAATAGTGTTGCAACAAGTGGATTGAATGAAGCTTCAACACTTCCATTGCCCAGCCCTATAAAGATATTAGCAACAAAAAGAGTCTCCTTATCGTGTGCAAAAATAAAGACAATTGCACCAATGGCCTGCAGTACGAAAGCGGCCCAGACAATAGTTCTGGTCTTAACTATATCAATAATAAAACCGCCAACAACCATTGCAATAGTAAATCCCCAGAATGCAGGACTATATGCCCACCCAATAACATCTTTTGACAATCCGAAGATTCCTCCGTCAGTAACAGGACCGAAAATCTCCTCGATTTTTGCCCTCATTGCAAATGTCAGCGATGTAACAAGCAATGCAAAGCAACTTCCAATAAATAGTCTTTTTTTATTAAAGCTCTGATCCATAATTAGTTATATTTATTTGTATTATTTCTTTTCAAATGCTGCATCAAAAGCAATATTGGAAGAAGGAAAATCGACTTTCCTTACAAATTCACATGCCTCCTTAGCTCCAAATTCCCTGTCCATGCCACTGTCTTCCCATTCCACTGATAAGGGCCCTGCATATTTTACCCGGTTAAGCGCCCTGATAATCTCCTCAAAATCTATATTCCCATGACCCAGACTACGGAAATCCCAGAACCTGCCAAGAGTGCCAAAATCAGTATGTCCTCCGAAAACACCGGCTTCTACCGGAACTTTTGACCAGCCAACATCCTTCATATGAGCATGGAAAATCTTGTTACCAAATTCCAGGATGAATTTAACATAGTCAACACCCTGATATCCAAGATGAGATGGGTCAAAATTGAATCCGAAGTTTGAATGATTTTTAATCGCTTTAAGAGCCCTGCGGGTAGATGCAATATCAAAAGCAATTTCCGTCGGATGAACTTCCAGGGCGAAGTTTATGCCAAGCTCATGATACTTATCGAGAATAGGAGTCCATCTTGCAGCAAAATCAGCATAACCTTTCTCAATCATTTCCGGCGAAACGGGTGGGAAAGAATAAAGAAGGTGCCATATTGAACTTCCGGTAAAGCCGGTAACCACACTTGCCCCCATTCTTTTAGCAACTTCGGCGGTGCGAATCATTTCCTGTGCCGCACGTTGCTTAACACCTTCAGGTTTTCCATCGCCCCATATGTATGCAGGAACTATACTCTTATGCCGTTCATCGATGTTATCGCAAACAGCCTGACCAACAAGGTGTGCCCCGAGTGCATATACCTTCAGGCCATATTTGGCAAGGATATCTTTTTTCTTTCTGCAGTATGCATCATCGGCTTTATCTATTTCCATATGATCGCCCCAGCAGGCAATTTCCACGCCGTCATATCCAAATGATTTGGCTTTCTGACATAGAGTTTCAAACGGCAAATCTGCCCATTGTCCCGTAAAAAGTGTAACCGGTCTGCTCATGGTATTCTGTTTAGGTTAATACTACTATATAGTTTAATTTTTGTATTTAAGTATATTATTATAAGAAAGTTAAAGGCTACCGGCTACCGGTTACCGGCTACCGGCGAAAAAAGAGCCTGTCGCCTGTTGCCCGTCGCCTGTTGCCTTTGTCAAACAATTTTAACAAACATTCTTTACATATGCAAAATTAAAATTTCAGGTTCCTGCTTACAGGACTGGCACTCTGCCCGGTGTCCACGGGGCTTTTACCTGGTCAAGTTTTTTATCAAGAGCCTTAAGGTCTGATCCTGCTTTTATGACTCTTTCAAGAACAGGAGAGAATTCTGATTTAAGTATCTCCATTTGTTCTTTTGCTATCACCGGGATGTCTCCGGTTGTTCCGTATGTTCCGGCAGCAACTTCTCCAAGCCTTTCAGATAAAGGCATTTCCACTGGAGGGATCTCCTCACGTGAAGCTTTTGGAGTAGGTCCATTGAATCTGATTAGAATGTCTTCAATCTCCCTGTTTATCCTTTCTGCTTCTTTCATAAGTTCAGGTGATGCAGCAGGTGTCTGGTGTAGTGCCTGCATAGCTGCGTTTATCTTATCACGTAACTCATTTGTATAGCTAAGAGTTCCGTAAATTGTCCTTGACAATTCCATTGCTTCCTTCATCCACCCGTATTTTGAGTCAATGTCTTTGGCGGTGAATGTGGCAAGGTTCAGAGGTTTGCAGGTAATTGGTACAGGTTCAGTAAGTTTTGTTATATTACCCTTTGCATAAATAGACATTGAAACATTGTATTGTCCAGGCATAGCCATAATTACACCCCCTCTTCTTCCTCCTGAAGGGACCGGGTCGAATTTATTGGTAGTAACCGGAAAGATACTTTCATAGGAGAAATCCCAGGTTACCCTGTTTATTCCTTTGGAAGCTGATTTATAAAGATTCTTTACGATATTGCCATTGTTGTCAGTAATTGTAAAAATAAGATAAGGTTTTAATTCCCTAGTCTCCTCATTTAGTTGTTCTATTGAAGGTTGTGGGATTGGATCACCTTTTTTGAACAGCTCTTTTTCCTTTTCCTCCCTTAAGGCTTTTGCCGTTTTTGGAACATCTTTAATGTAATAAGTGAATGTGGCACCATATTCGGGATTCGGAGCTTTGTAGTACATGGAACCCTGGTTGTCAAATCCCTCTGACTGAACATACATTTTTGCATCCTTTACAGGCATAATAAGTCCATCCTTATCAAGCATCTCCTTTTTGAAGTTTCTGAGAGGGGAATAATCATCCAGAACATAAAATCCTCTCCCGAATGTTGCAAGTACAAGATCTGATTCCCTTTCCTGTATAGCTATATCCTTGACAGAAATTGTCGGCAGACCGGACTTTAATTCGATCCATTCATTTCCTCCGTCAATGGAAAAGAAAAAGCTTAATTCTGACCCGGCAAAGAGGAGGTTAGGATTCACATTATCCTGTTCAATAGTATGGATCGATCCGTTCGCAGGCAGTTTAGTTGTTATAGGTATCCATGATTTGCCTTTATCAGAGCTTTTCAGGATATATGGTTTAAAATCGTCAGAGAACATGTTGTTGAATGAGGCATATACAACATTTTCATTGAATTTGTCGGGAAGTATGTCACTCACAAGCGCATATTGAGGAACTCCGGGAAATGATGTTACCTTGTTCCACGTTTTACCTCCGTCTTCTGTTATTGCTATAACACCATCATCTGTTCCTGCGTATAAAAGATCTTTTTTAACCTTTGATTCGGCCAGTGATACAATGAGACCCCATAGTGATGTTGATACATCCTTTGCAACTGCATCAACACTCCAGTATTTATCCATCACCTTAAACTGATTTCGGTCTTCCTGCCTGGAAAGATCATCGGAAATTACTTCCCAGCTCATACCCCTGTTATCGCTTCTGAAGACTTTATTGGCAGCAATGTATATCCTCTCCCTGTTATGCGGGCTTATAAGGAGCGGTGTGTCCCAATACCATTTGTAGGTCTTTTCACCTTTTCCCGGAGAAGGCCTGATGCTTCTTGTTTCCTCGCTCTTTTTATCATAGACAAATGCATTTCCGTACTGGTATTCAGTGAATACAATGTTCTCATCTACCGGGTCAATTGCTAACCAGAATCCATCGCCGCCCATGGTGACTCTCCAGTCATCATTTACAACGCCGTCCCTTCTTATGCTGGCGGATGGTCCGCCCATTGAGTTATTATCCTGTGTACCACCGTAAATATTATAGAAGGGGAAGGCATTATCAACAGCAACCCTGTAGAATTGTGTTACAGGAAGGTTTGATTTGAAGATATAATTTTTGCCTCCGTCATATGATTCATATATACCACCGTCACCACCTATGTAAATATGCTGAGTATCATCCGGATCAATCCAGATTGCATGATCATCAACATGTCTCTGATTATTTCCTATCCTGTTCCATGTTTTTCCTGCATCAAGAGTAACCTGGGAAACAGTCTCGGCACTGTAAACTATATCTACGTTTTTAGGATCACAAAATATCTCATTATAGTATTGTCCGCTCTCGCGGTGAGAACTCATTTTTTCCCAGGAAGCGCCCCTGTTCACCGACCTGAAGAATCCACCTGCATCGCCGGCAGCTTCCATAATGATATAAAGCACATCAGGATTAACAGGAGAAATAGCAATCCCCATACCACCGATATCAACTGAAGGAAGTCCGTTCATTATCTTATCCCAATTCTTTCCTCCGTCCTTTGATTTATAAACTGCTGATTCAGGTCCTCCACCGATTTTAGTCCAGACATGTCTCCTTCTCTGCTCAGAAGTGGCATAGATAACATCAGGATTGCGGTGATCCAGAACAACATTGTTCACCCCGGTGTTTTCGCTGATATTCAGGATTTTATTCCATGTTTTTCCACCGTCTGTTGTTTTGTAAAGGCCTCGTTCACCACCTGGTCCCCATATTGAGCCTTCTGCTGCTACATACACCACATCGGTATTGCGGGGATCTATTTCTATCATCCCTATGTGCCTTGATTCCTTTAAGCCCATGTTCTTCCATGATGCACCTCTGTCATCCGACCTGTATACTCCATCGCCATAACCAAGCTGCCTCTGGTGATTGTTTTCGCCCGTGCCGGCCCATATGACATTGGGATTTTCAGGATCCATTTTCAGGCACCCGATTGAATAGGCACCGTATTTGTCAAAAACAGGGGTCCATGTAGTTCCATTATTTGTTGTCTTCCAGATGCTTCCTGCCGAAACCGCAGCATAAATCTCAGAATGATTCCCCGGATTTACGGCAAAATCGGAGATTCGTCCTGATGCCCACGCAGGACCAATGCTTCTGAAGGTTAGTCCTCCGAATGTTGAAGAGCTCAGACCCTCTTCCTTCTTTTCAGGCTCCTTGCCTGCATCTTTCTTTTTCTGTGAATATGCGGTATTGGTTATTAATATCGCTGCAATGAGCAGGCTTGTAATTAGAGATTTCTTCATATAGTTTTATAATAATCGGTTAATGTATAAGATGTTTGCTAAGGTAATAAAATCATTCTCATCCCATCCAAAGCATAGCGGGAATTTGTTTACTTTGTATGGATTTAAAACCTGAATGACAAAATGAAATCAACAAGAGAAATTCTGCTGGAAAGAAGAACAATCAGAAAATATACCTCAGATCCGGTTGATGAAAATCTTTTACTGGATATTCTGGAAATGGGATGCCGTGCATCAACCACAGGTAATATGCAGGTTTACAGTATTATTATTACAAAGGAGTCCGATTTGAAGAGTCAGCTTGCCCCACTTCATTTCAACCAGAAAATGATAACTGAAGCACCGGTGATTCTTACTTTCTGTGCCGATTTCAACAGGTTTAATAAATGGTGTAAACTCAGAAATGCAGAGCCCGGTTATGATAATTTCCTGTCATTTGTCACTGCAGCCATAGATGCCCTGCTTGTTGCACAGACAGTTTGCATTGCTGCAGAATCGAATGGACTTGGAATATGCTACCTGGGAACTACAACATATACAGCTGATAAGATAATTGAAGTACTTAAGCTTCCGAAAGGAGTAATACCTGTAACTACTGTTACCCTTGGCTGGCCTGCTGACAATCCGGAACAGGTCGACAGGCTGCCGCTCAATGCAGTAATTCATAATGAAGTTTACATGGATTATGAAAATGAAGACATTGAATTGTATTACAGTGAAAAGGAAGACAGAAGCGATTCAAAACAGTTTGTGAAAGAGAATAATAAAACTACTCTGGCTCAGGTCTTTACAGATATTCGTTACAAAAAAGCTGATAATGTACACTTCTCAAATGTACTTCTTCAGGTATTAAAAAATCAGGGATTTTTTAACCAGTAACTAGTTTATTTTCTATAATTGTGAAACACCGAAGCCTGCTGTGTAGGTGTCATCTCAAGGTCGTTTATGCAAACATGGGATGGAAGGGTGGCACAAAAATATATCACATTTGCAATATCCTCACCCTTAAGAGCATCAATACCTTTATATACACTGTCAGCTCTGGTCGTATCACCTTTGAAACGAACTATTGAAAACTCGGTTTCTGCCATACCCGGAGCAATATTTGTCACTTTTATGTTGTTCTGCAGCAGATCAATGCGCATCCCTTTGGAGAGTGAAGCAACAGCTGCCTTTGTGGCACAATATACATTGCCATTCTCATAAGCGTCCTTTCCTGCAATTGATCCGATATTGAATATATGTCCGCTGTTCCTGGCAACCATAAGCGGGGCCACAGCCCTGGTTACATAGAGCAATCCCTTTATATTTGTGTCAATCATCCGTTCCCAGTCGTCAATATAGCCTTTGTCTATATGATCCATACCAACTGCAAGACCAGCATTATTTATTAATATATCAATTGCCTTCCATTCTTCAGGAAGCTTATTTATAACAAAATTAACTTCATCCGGATTCCTTACATCGAAGTTTAGTGCCAGTACTTTTGCTTTCCTTGTATTAATCAACTCCTTCTCAAGTTCATCCAGTCTTTCTTTCCTTCTGCCGGTTATGATTAATCTGTATCCGTTTTTAGCAAATATTTCTGCGGTGGCCCTGCCAAAACCTGATGTAGCTCCTGTAACCATTACGATCTTGTTCATACTGCTATATGTTTTGTTACTGGTAAAAATAGAAAAAAATCATTCTATAGTCATTCAATTGTCATTCAATTGTCATTCAATTGTCATTCAATTGTCATTCAATTGTCATTCA
>CALMJY010000185.1 GCA_937864815.1 uncultured Bacteroidota bacterium | reverse complement strand
TATAAAAGCCCTTACCCTCTCGCTGAATTTTACCATTTCTTCATTGGTAGTATTTTGCTCAAATAGCTACCAACAAATTTCAGAGAGGTAAAAAACTTTTTTGTTAAACAATGTTTAACAGATTTTATAAAAAAGTAAAGCGCCTATAAAGCGCTTTTTCTCTGAAACTTACATTAAATATTTTTATAATTATTGATTCATTCTCTGTTTAAAACTCATATAATTTGAATATCTGAACTCCCCAAAAACCTCAAAAAATTTTTCATTAAGCTTATCAAAAACATCTTTCTCTGATATCTTAGGATTTATTTTTCGCTGATCAATCAGCTCCTCCCAGAACACATCAATAAACCCCCGCCTGGTAAACATCCGTATAACCTGGCTATCAACCTCGATCTTGCTAACCCTCGGTTTTTCATAGCTCTTTGTCATATAATAAATTAACTTCTTTAGCCTCTGTCATCCCGAACGAAGTGAGGGATCTCCCCCGTGTTACACCTCACTAACTTTTTATCTCTGCGCGCTGGCGGATCTTCTCCCCCCTGGGGGGAGATCCCGCGAAGCGGGAGAGGGGGTCACACCATCCTCAACTCCCTGTCCTTATAAATCTCCGTATCCTCCTTCCCGTACGTCACACTCATCCACTCACCAATCGCTATTATCAGCGCAACAATACCGTCAATCTTGTTCCTGCTCCGCTTCTTGTCCGGCTTAATGTTCTGGTTAATATCCTGGTAAATCATCACGTTACCCATCATCCACCGCAGCACCGGATCGTTAAGGTGATCCAGCTGGCCACCCACAACAATCTTCTCAAACTCCTTGCTCGGCGGGCTCATGTTCATTATCCCCTGGCTGTACTCATCCATCTTGTCAGCCGGAAAGCCCTCTTTTATCAACCCCTGTATAACACCATGGTAAGCCCGGGCAGGGTCGTAACCCAATCCCTCGCACTGGAATTCCCTGCTAATCCTCATAATGTCGGCCACCATCGAATCGATATCAATCACATCTCCCTCGGTCGTTCTTATAAAACCCTGCTTTTTCCATGAAGCATAATCAACCCGGTCCTTCTGTTCTTCCAGCTTATTGGCAGGTATCCAGTAAAACATCTTCGCCACGGGCCTCCCGTTAATATCCGGGAAGAAAAGAGCCAGCGCGTTAATGTCAACATGGCTTGCCAGGTCCAGCCCCCAATAACACTTCTTGCCTTTCATATCCTCGGGTTTCGTACCATGCGAACACAACTGCCACTTCTCGTCCGTTATCCACACCTCCGGAGCATCAACCCACAGGTTAAGGTTCTTTGTTTTGAACGAAACCTCTTTCCGCGGATCATTCACCGCCCCCTCAAACTCCGACTTGAAACGGCTCGGTATAACACTCACCCCATAATTGGGATTGGCCTTCTTCCACACTGCCGGATCCCGCCAGTCGTCACCCTCGTCGGGCGTGTATATTATTGCAAACGTATCGTCCTGTCTTTTTATCCCCTTCAGTATCTCAATGCACAGGCTCCGGTAATTGAAGCACGGAAGAGTTTTATCCCTTCCGGCAGTGGTAATTATCACCACCAGCGGCTGAGTACGGTTAACCGTGGCGCTCTGGATGTTCTCAAACACCTGTCTCTTCTTCAGATCTGCCGAATGCTCAATCATCTTCTTTGCGGCGGTGAAGCATATCCGCGCCTGCTTCTCCACCGATGCCGCGCAATAAACCTCCGCCTCCTCCTCTCCATCGAAAAACAGCAGGTAATCAGCAAACACCGCCGCGAAAGTAGTCTTCCCGTTCTTCTTCGGAATCTCTATATACGCATAATTAAACCTGCGTGTTTCGTCTTTCCGCTTCCACCCAAATATGATATAAATGATTGCCGCCTCCCATGGCTCCGGCACAAACGGCACCCACACCCGCTTATCGGGCGAATGCTTCAGGAACCCGCAGAAATCGAACACCCTCTCGGCAGCCCTCTTATCGAAATACCACCCCCGTTCCGGCGCCACCACCAGGTCGGCCCGGTGCCTCTCAAACGTCAGCCTGGTAGTTTTGCTCACCACCACCTTACCCGAAAGCACATCGGCAATATATCGTTCAGCAGTCCTTATCATAATAGCTACACTAAAGTATTCTGTTCATGTATGTTCATTCCTTTTTAAGGACGATAAACACCATCACCTGAATTGAGTGCTTCTTGAACAGATTGTGGTAAAGTTGGTCTGCTACCATTTAGCCATGCAACTCTTTCAGCAGCAGCTTCTTTATTGTCATGGTCACTTTCTGGTTCCCATTTGCCATCCGGACGGTAAAATCCTACTGTCCATAATCCTGGTTCTGAATTAATATATACATACATTTTCTTATTCTTTTATTGTTAATTCTTCAATTTCATCCAATAGTTTCTGCTTATCAGATAGTTTTTTTTGAATATAATTTACACTTCTGCGCAGGCCTCCTTTATATCTTCCAATTAGTTTTGGATATTTTTTCAATTCACAGTTAGCTTTTATTCCACCACATTCAACAAATGGAACAAAGTCACCGTATTTATTTTGTGGCCATGCTTTATGAGTACATCCGTAATGCCATTTATCAGGATCAATTTGTCCCGGATGACAAGTAGGGCAGCAGTGATATTTACAATCACCCATATCTGTTTTAAAGTCTCCTTCAATGAATATCATAGTTATTCTTTTATTGATGATTGAATTACTGATATATCAAGATAGTATTCTTCATCTTCAAAACGGGTCCATTCTCCGTGCCTGTCTCCACGATTAAGTTCAATCACGTAAGCGTGGCGATTGCCCGGAAGAACTGTATAATGAACCTTATTATCTGACATTAATGTAACAATGCCTTTCAAGTACTTCTGAAAATCCTTAATCATCTCCTGTTCGTCTTGCGGCTTATCAACCCAGGGAACAGCAACTAAATCCATATCTCTGTCCAGGCTTCCGTTTAGCAATAAATTATAACCATAATCCTCTGCAATGGCTTTCATCTGCGTAAAGAATATAGCATACATTCCGGGCTTTACTCTTATCGGCTTTCCGTTTTTTCCTTTCATTACTGTTTCTTATCAAAATTCATCTTCGAAACACCCGATCTCTGTATAGGGTACGACCCCGCAAACTTAACCACTAGGTAATAGTCAATTCTCCGGTGCATATCCTCTGCATGGTACAGGTTTTTAAAGCTCAGTGTAACACTTTCGCCCCGGTATTCAAAAAATACTGACTCATCAATAAAATAATCTTCCAGGTTAATAAACCCTTTTCCACTCATCTCCTCGTAAAGAAAGGCCGGCATTGTAAGGCTGTGAATAAACTTTGCAGGCTTTATCCTCCCGCGCTGCACAATCTCAGTTATGAATCCGAAATCGCTTCTCCGCCTCTCTGTTTTAATCAAGTCATTGGTTTCTGTTTTCATAGCTATACTGCTTTACTTAACAATATTTCTTCTCTCAATAATTCAGCTACTGGTTGTAACAACGCTTTCGCCATCCCAACAGGAACAGCGTTGCCAACCATTTTAATTATATCCTTCTTCGATAGTTTCAGACCCGGCTTCTTAAAATACCCTTCCGGAAAGCCCATTAAAGCAGCCAGTTCATCTTCGGTCAGAAATCTCATTTTGATATCAAAGTCAATAAAGCCGTCCAGAATAGCCGTTACAAGAGCTTTTTTATTCTCTCCCGTCAGGATTGTTCCAATCGGTTTATCTATACTCTGATTTTGGGATCCCGGATTACCGCATGAATTGAAATAAGTGGTTATAAACTGGAATTTTTCCCTGGTGGTAGGAGAGCCAAGAGGCTGATCAATGCTCTGGTTATTAACTTCAGGAGTGCCATTGCTGTTATATTGTGAGCTTATAAACTGAGTTTTGGCTGTAACAACTGCAGTACCATCCTTACATCTGATCGTTGGGAAAGGCTGATCGAGACTCTGGCAATGATGCTGATTTCTCCCGGGTTCAGAGCTGAAGTACTTTGTTAGAAACTGAACCTTTGTTGTAACCAGCGAATCGCTTCCAAAAGTCGTAATAGTCGGAGCCGGTTTTTCAAGCGACTGGTTTGCATAATCATTTGTCAGGGCTCTGGTATAGAATTGTTTTTCGAGAGTAATCAGCTGTTTTGTCTGTCTGGTAAGCTGGGGCTTCAGTGGTTCATCCGGAAGATTATAGCTTGAAGTATGGCAATGATCCTGAATAAACTGAAGTTTCTCGCACTTGATCAGGGCATGAGATTCTTTTGTACGGACAGTATGTATTGGTTGATTAATTGATTGGCAGTTGTCTCCATTGCCGTAGTATTTCATAATGAAATATAGCTCAGGAGCAAACTTCTTAATCCCGCCGGCAATTCTTCTGAGAGTATTTTCTGAAAGAGGCTGCCGCTTTGATTTGATTATATCCTCATTAAACTCCCTGCCGAAAATCGAATTACCTTCTTTTGTAAGATTTATATATTTCTTGCAGGGTATCCATTTGGGCAATCCGAAAACATTCTCCTTTTCTGCGTGAGTCGGGCGGGGCCATGTTATCTGATATCCCTCTTTGGAGAATATCCCGAAATACCTTATCCTTCTTGTTGGGCACCCATAATCAGCAGCATTCAGGAACCTCCGTTCATAATTGGTAAAACCAAGGTCTTTAATCGCCCTTATCCACCTGAGATATTCGAGTCCCTCTTTATCTACTACTCTCTTTCCCTTTTTTAGCTCTCCCCAGCGAACAAACTCTGGTACATTCTCAATATACAAGTAAAGCGGATTGCAGTGAATAAGGTAGCGTGGCAATTCCCATCCCAGAGTAAAGGATCCTTCATCTTTATCTTTTCCGCCCTTTGCCTTTGAGTGCTGGGTACATTCAAGCGAAGCCCAAAGAACATCAACTTCTTCAAGCTCTTTAACATTCTGTGTCCTGATATCTGCCTGGTAATGCTTAGTTTCCGGGTGATTAATCTCATGGGTTTTTATTGCAACCGGATCATGGTTTAAGGCCCAGCTTACATGTATGCCGGGAATCATAAACGCGCCAGTACTGGTACCGCCTCCCCCTGCAAAAAGATCAGCAAATTTTATTTTATGCTCTGGTAATAAATTCATTCGAGTTATCGTAGTTGTAATTCGAGTTCGTAAAGTCGAGCCTGGACGAAGAGACTGCCAGTTTTGTCAGCGCACAATCCAGAGTCATTTTATTTTTTCACATTCAGATACCACTCCTTGCACAGATCAGGAAACTGATCGAGTACATATTTTGCCTTCTCTGCTGTATCAGTGCAAAGGCGAAAACCGACGCCCGCAGTCGAGTAATCGTACGCGTAAGCGTAACACGAGCCCGCAAAGCCGAGCCCGGACGAAGAGACCCATGGCCAGGGGTAATATTTAGCCTGGTTATGGTTACTGTAATCGGGCTCCCATCCGTCATTAATAGCATCAAACACTACCGATAAAAGGAAGGCAGTAATAACGAAGCTGCCAAACTTTTCGGGTAGCATCGATACGTCAGGCCGGATCCCGGGATCCATTCCAACTTTTTTGAATGCATCTTCAACTGTTTTGATCGTTGTATAATCAAACACAGATTTCCTTTTGCTTGATTTTTTCGTTGTCATGGTTATGCTTTTTTACCTGTTATAAACTCCTGAAAGTACTTCGTGAAATGCCTGCCGGCATGATCAGCCTTCTCCTCACTTTCAAAGCAAAGGCGAAAACCGACGTACGCACACGAGCTAACGCAGTCGCAATCCGAGCCCGAAAAGTCGAGCCCGGACGAAGAGACCCTGAACCAGGGGAACCATTTATACTGATCAGTGTTGAAGTAATCCGGCTCCCACGCTCCGCTTATAGCACGGTTAATGATCTTCAGTCTTTCAAGTGCCACGGTTTGAAAGTCAACCGGAATCTCCACCCATTTCTTCTCAAATTCATCTTCGGTAGTGCCGCACAATACGCAGCAATCATCAAAGGTTTTTAGATTTCTAAAGTCCGCCCCCAGAAAAGCATCCCGGCCAAACTCCTTTACGAGGATTTCCTTAAACCAGTCCTCTGTTTTTGGATAAAGCTTTAAAGCTTCTTCTTTAGTAATTTCCATAGTCAAGATTAATTAGTTGGTAATTTTTAAAATTCTATTAAGCGGTCTTAATTTTCTTAATTGCCATTGTTATACTTGTTTTGCATTTCCTCAAAAGGATCCTTAGCTGCAGGCTTTTGTCCTCCAACCTTACCAGCAGAAACAGGGTCCAGTCCGAACAGGGCAGCATAATCCCTGTAGTTCTTCTGCGCCTGGTTCCTGATTGCCACCCAGGGAGAGACTTGTTCATAAGTATCGCCGCTCTTGGTAAGCATCGATTGAGTCATTCCGTTCTTCTTCAGTTCCCTGCTTGCTTCCTCGTATGTTGCGAGCTCCTGGGCCATAATCAAAGCGTGTCCAACATTGGCATCAGTTAGCAATCCCTTATCAATGAGCAGCCGCTGTCTCTTATACACATCTGACGCTGCCGACGAAGAGGATAGTGTAG
>CALMJY010000184.1 GCA_937864815.1 uncultured Bacteroidota bacterium | reverse complement strand
TTTTCACTCACTTTGCCAATGACCCACCTTGGAGATTTCATTGACCTGAATGATACTATTAGACGTTATAAGCCTGATGTCTACCTTAATAAGTCCACACAGATTGCCGATCCGACACGTTCATCATACCTGCCTGCAGATGTTAAGGGAAAAACAAAACTAATCTATACTGTACAGGAAGGTGATAACCTCGGATATATCTCAGAATGGTACAGGGTAGGCCTGTCAGACTTAAGATACTGGAATAATATCTATCGTAATACCATCAGGATTGGTCAGAAACTTGTAGTTTATATCGATCCGGCCAAATCTGAATACTTCTCAAAAATAAGTACAATGACATTTGCCGAAAAGCAGCAACAGGCTGGAAAAACTGTTCCGGTAAACAGCGGTCCGACTGTTGCTTCGGGTACTGCATATGAGACAGAGGGTGAGTATGTTGTGCACACTGTTCGTAATGGTGATACCATCTGGGACATAGTGAAGATGTATGATAATGTTACATCCACCCAGGTACTTTCATTGAACAATATTTCAGATCCGGGCAAGATACAGGTCGGGCAGAAGCTGAAGATAAAGAAGAAGAGCTGATCCTTTTCAAAATATGCGCCCTTTAAGATCATTTTTTATTATACTGATCTTCCTGGTTTTTTTTGTAGGATTTCATTATGTAGTCCCGGTAAGCAAGTGGTTCCCGTCTGCAGAAGAATTTCTTCCCGGTTACATAATTCAACTGGTCAGCCCTGAAACAGAGAAGCCTGATACCTTACATGAAGTTCCAAAAGTGCAATCTGAGGTGCTCCGGGAGATTTCTTCAGGTATAGGTCAGATTTCGGATTCTGTTGCCACTTTCTATGATTCCGTTCCGCTTAATCCTCTTCAAAAACTGTATGATTCACTTGTTCGACCTGGCGGGCAGACAAGAATATTCTATTATGGTGATTCGCAGATAGAAGGTGACAGGTTTACTTCCTACTTGCGCCATACACTTCAGGAGAAATATAAAGGTACCGGTCCGGGCCTGTTTCTACCTCTTATGCCGGTAATGTATACAAAATCTATTGTTTTAAAAGCCTCATCCAACTGGAGAAAATATAACTACCTGTCATATAAGAAGAAAGAACTGTCACATAATGAACTTGGGCCTTTCATGGCCATCTGCAGGTTTCTCCCCGAAGGTGATAAAACATCTGAACCTGTAACAGCCTGGGTTAATATCAAACCATCAACTTTCGCTGACAGTACCTCATCAGTATATGATCACCTGAGGCTGTTTTATATCAGTCGTGAGGGTCCGGTTGTATTTTCCGTAAAAGCCGATGGTAAATATATCTGCAGGGAAGCACTCCTTAAAACAGGATTATTAAGCGAAGTATCATGCCGGATTAACGGAGCAAAGGATATAACTCTTGAATTCACCGGGAATGTCAGTCCCGATATTTACGGAATCAGCATTGAAAGTCAGAGCGGAGTAATTGTTGATAATATACCTCAGAGGGGTAGTGCCGGACTCGAATTCACAATGGTTGACAGCTCAAATCTTGCCCGTTCATTCAGGTTGCTGTCTCCCGATCTGATTGTTTTGCAATATGGCCTGAACATAGTCAGGAATGTGAGAGATGAATATAATTACTACCAGCGCGGACTTGAAAGACAAATCTCCCTGCTGAATAAAATTGCACCCTCTGTACCGGTTCTGGTTATTAGTGTTACTGATATGGCATCGGACGATGAAGGTGTAATAAAATCATTCTCAAATATACCGGCAATTATTGCAGCCCAGAAAAAGGCAACTGAAGAAACAGGAGCTGTATTCTGGAATTCATATTCTGCTATGGGAGGCGACTCCTCAATAATAAGGTGGTCGGGGATGAAACCTGCACTGGCTCAGAAGGATTTTGTCCATTTCACTTACTCCGGTGCCGATACGCTTTCAAGAATCCTGTCAGAGGAGATCTTCACTGACAGAAGGCTTCACCCCCAAACCCCCCAGGGGGGGCTTAACCCCCAAACCCCCCAGGGGGGGCT
>CALMJY010000183.1 GCA_937864815.1 uncultured Bacteroidota bacterium | reverse complement strand
GCTTGAGAATTTTAAAAAAGATGGGATAGAGACTTCATATGTCTTCAGGGACAAAGATGAAGCTACCGGATCAGCCCTTATTATGCTTGATAAGGATGGTAATAACTATCTGTCGGTGGCCTCAGGGGCAAATTACAGGCTCTCCCGGGAACATATTGACAAGGCTGTTAATGCCATACTGGAGGCTGATATGATTATTATGCAGATGGAGATCCCGTTCGAAACAACAAGCTATGTTTTTGATCTGGCAGCCAGGCATAATAAGAAGGTGCTTTTTAATCTGGCTCCTGCCGGGCCTTTTGATGTATCTGTTCTGAAAAAAACCTATGCCTTTGTTGTAAATGAGGTGGAAGCAGCCATGGTAACCAGACTGAAAGTAGAGACTGATGACGAAATAATGACAGCAGCCTCCGAACTTCTGAAACTTGGCTGTAAGACTGCTGTTATTACCCTGGGTGCCAGAGGGTCATATGTGGCCTCTTCTGACTTTACAGGATTTGTTCCTGCATTTAAGGTCAAGGCGGTAGATACAACTGCTGCAGGTGATGTGTATTGCGGTAGCCTCGCTGTTGCCCTGGTTGAAGGAAAAACACTCAATGATGCAGTGAAGTTTGCAGGAGCTGCTTCGGCTATATCTGTAACCCGGCTTGGGGCACAACCTTCTGCTCCCGGCAGAAAAGAGATTGATGACTTCATAAGGTCGCAATCTTCATACTAAAATGACTCAAGAGGCTGTCTTAAAAGATCGATTTAACCCCCAACCCCCCAAGGGGGGCCATCAAATCCACTGGTTTTCAGCAAGTCCCCCCATGGGGGATTTAGGGGTGGATTTAAAAAATGGGGCTTTTAAGACAACCCCTTGAAAAACGTTATGTTAACTTTGGAATTAAAAAGAAAAAGAGATATAGGCTGTTCCATATCATAAAATTTACACTATCTAAAAAGTAAATCATATGCAATTAGCATTTATAAAACTACTCCTGTTTTTTACAATTATTCTGACACCACAAACATTAGCAGCACGTGATTACAACATTTCTGATTACGGAGCATTACAAGGAACAAATTCAACCAGAGCTATCCAGAAAGCAGTTGATGAATGTTTTGCTGCAGGCGGAGGAAGAGTGGTAATCCCGGCAGGAACCTTTATTACCAGTAGCATTATACTTAAGAGTAATGTTGAAGTTTACCTGGAACCAGGCTCAGTCCTTAAGGGAAGTGATAAAATAGAGGATTACAGAGCAAACAATGAAAGGCACGGTATCTTTTTTGCTGAGGATGAATACAATATAGCCATTACAGGCAGAGGTACCATTGATGCCAATGGATCGGGATTCTATGATTTCACAAAGAACCATACCTGGGATGAATTCGACAGGTCCGTGATAAGACAGAGGGAGAACTACATGAAGGAGGGAACATTTTTTACAGATGGTCCGGTAAAAAGGATCTCTATGCCCGGAATGACACTTGTCTTTTTTCATTGCACTAAAATTGTTCTGAAAGACATTACCATTAAAGATACTCCTGTATGGGCTACCAGGTTCGGTTACTGTGAAGATGTCCTGATTGAAGGAATAACGATCCGCAATAATATACTTGTACCTAATAGTGACGGAATACACTGCACAGCTTCAAGGAATATCAGAATATCAGATTGTGACATAGTTGCCGGAGATGATGCCATTGTAATGACAGGTTTCCCTAAAATTGAAAATGTTCCTGGCTATTCAATGAAGGAACAGGAAGAACACACGTGGGGAAACAAGTCAAGGTTTGCTGAACATATGAATGTAACCAACTGCCAGCTCAAATCAACCTCTGCAGGAATAAGAATTGGTTATGGACAGCATCCGATAAGAAGATGTTCCTTTTCAAATATAATCATTTATGATTCCCACAGGGGGATAGGAATATTCGCCCATGACACTACTGATATTGAAGATCTTACCTTTGACAACATTATAATTGAAACAAGGCTGTATAATGGTCAGTGGTGGGGAAATGGTGAACCCATACATCTCTCATGCATTTCAAGGTTCGAAGGATACAAACCAGGTAAAATTAAGAACGTCATGTTCAGCAACATTACAGCCACAGGTGAGCAGGGGATAATTATATACGGACTGAAAGAAAGCCCTGCAGAGAATATCACTATCAGCAATCTCAGACTGTATCTCAGGAAGGGAAAGGAGACCATGTTTTACGGAGGCAACTTCGACCTGAGGCCTGCATCACTAAAAAAGATGCAGATCTTTGAACATGACATACCCGGATTCTATGCACAGCATGTAAAAAATTTGTCAATAAACGGTTTTGAGCTCAGCTGGGACCCCGATTTACCTGATTTTTTTACAAATGCTATTGAAATAAACAACTTCGATGCAGTTCAGATCAATAATCTGAACGGAGGGTATGCACCAAATTCAAAGGACAGGAACGATATCAGGCTTTCAGATGGCAAGGGTCTCAGGATCCTTAACAGTGTCAGCAGAGGAAAAGATCCTGTTGTTACTAAAAACAAAGTTGTAAATTAATCTGTTAAAACTAATTACCTAAATCATGAACCAAAAATCTGTAATTATTATTGCGTTTCTGTTAATAATTTCACAATACTCAGCTGCACAGGAATACAAATTACCTCTTTATAAGGGCATTCCACCCGGAGCAAAGAACAACGGTATTACTGAAAAGATTAGATATGAAGATATTACTGTCGTCAGTCATGTTCAGACTCCTGATATAGCTGTCTACCTGCCCTCGAAGAAAATGTCAACAGGTCAGGCGGTAATAATATGTCCCGGAGGAGGATACTGGGTTCTTGCCTACGACCTGGAAGGGACAGATATAGCACGTTACCTCAATTCAATCGGAGTTGCCGGTATAGTTTTAAAGTACAGGTTACCTACCTATGGCAACTGTGAAGTACCTCATATGACTCCGCTTATGGATGCACAAAGGGCCATGCGACTCGTCAGACATAATGCAGCAAAATGGAATATCGATCCGTCGAAAATTGGTATAATGGGATTCTCTGCCGGCGGTCACCTTGCTTCAACCCTCGGTACACATTTTGACTATGGGAACAAAGCTTCAGCCGACTCCGTCGAAAGAATGAGTTGCCGGCCTGACTTCATGGTCCTTATGTATCCGGTAATTACATTCACTGAGGCTTGTATGCATAAGGGATCCCGAGAAGCATTACTCGGGAAAGATCCTGATCCTGAACTTGTTAAATTATTCTCAAATGAATTACAGGTGAAGAATGACACCCCTCCGGCTATTCTGTTTCATGCTGATGATGACAAAGGGGTTCCTTCGGAAAACAGCATCCTGATGTACAGGGCTTTGCAGGCAAAAGGGATTTCAGCAGAGCTTCATATAGTATCAGAAGGAGGACACGGTTACGGCCTCAGTACAAAAAACGAACATACCGGTTCATGGACTTACAGTCTTGAAAAATGGCTGGAACGCGAAAAGTAGCTTCGCCGTAGGCGATATGGTTTTGTAGAAAAGGTGTCCACCATAATATTTTTACCGCGTAGCGGTTTTACATGTAAAAAATATATTGAGTTTTAAATATATCTAAAACCCTAATTGATCAATATTTCCACATTAATACCTTTATGACTGATCCTTAGAATACCACCCACATTCAGAGGTTCCCATATAAAACCGTCAATATCTCCATCAGACATCTCCTTAATAGCCTCTCCATCACATTTTACCGATGATGGTTTAGTGTTTAATCTCAGAATATCCTCTGATCCGTTATATGTGGAATAATTAACTGAAGTTCCTGTATAAACAATCCTTGTTACAATTGAATTGGTACCCAGGAAACGGTTCTTTCCAGACGGTGCCAGTTCCGGCATTGCTGCCATAGCTCTGAGGTAATGACGGACATAATCACCGTAACCGTCAGTGAGCCAGATATCATCGCGTATATACCTGTTGCGACCGTCAGAGGCGACAGTATATGTAGCCCAGTTAAGAGTTCTTATGGCATTTACTGTATAGGTATTGTCTTTTGAAAGAGATGCGAACATCAGCTCTGCAGATGCCTGACGCGATGAATGGCTGTTACCAGGTACCCTGTACACGGTTTGTTCATTCATAACAGTGACACCGTATTTCTCATACTCATGGTTGCCAAGTTCCCTGTAAGTCCAGTCAAAAATGCTTTTAACTTCATCCTTCCATTCAGGGAACAGATCCCTGTGTTCCATAATGAACTGCGAAAAGCTGACAGCATTTGTCTGGGTATCGCTCCATCCGGGAATATCTTCAAAGAATGGTCCCCATTTATTTGTTTTCAGAGGATACTTTATCATCCAATCCAGTATGGTATCAAAACTCTTTCTGTAAAGTTCTTTCTGCCCGGGATCGAGTTCTTCAAGTTCTTCAAACATCATCATTGTACCAGTCCAGTTGGATGTATACAATGCCGGTCGAACCTTTTTCCCCGATCCCATATTGTCAAACAGGGAACCGGTCTCTCCTGTCCTTGCATTTACCCTGAACGGTAATGGTGAACGAAGAGAATCTCCAATCTCAATCTTTGATGACAAAGTGGTCGCAATACTTACTGCAGCATCGAGATAATTCCTCTCTCCGGTTATCTTATAAAGGTTTATCAGCTCATATCCGAAGCTCCCTGCCTTATCAGGCTGTGTGATCCATTTGCCGTTTCGCATATCCCCGTCAAAAATTCCTGAATGGATATCAGTATTATACGGATATGGTATATAAGGCCATTTATCTTCGGAAGCTGAAAGTGAGCGTTCAAGATATGTATCGGCCAGGTACTTCATGTTATCAATTACCTCAGGATAACCGGTATACGCATATAATAAACTCCATGACGATAGTGCCATATTTATCTGGTCGCCTCCCAGCCCACGCATATCATGCTCCGGTTTCCATACCTGGTGATTCATGTAGTACTTCAGTCCGTTTGAATCAGTCTCCATTTTGTTCCAGAAGTTCCAGACCAGCATCAGAACCGTATCATACGATTCACCTTTATCAGAGGAGAACCAGGGCAGTATTGATCCATAAGCTTTGTCAATCCTCACAGGGTGATACTGAATCGTATCACTGTACAGAATTGTATCTATCATCCCGGTACTTATATTATTCCGGGATGAGCAGGATGTGGTTACAATTATTAGAGCTGTAAGCCACTGAGTAATTATTTTTTTCATAGTATCTTTATGATAAGATTGTCCTTTATATCATTTTTCAGTTAAATTAGTAACAATAAATAATTACTGTTCAATGAATCGCAGAAAATTTATCAGCAATGCTGCTTTAACAACAGCCGGGATCGGAATGACCCTTAACAATGTAATTAAGATTCCAACCTCAACCTCAACCTCTCCATCCGATACTGTTAACATCGGGTTGATAGGCTGCAGGAATATGGGGTATGGAGATCTTCAGCAACATTTATCCAATCCCGGAGTAAACTGTGTTGCATTATGCGATGTTGATGATAATGTGCTGAATGAAAAGGCAGCAGATCTGAAGAAAAAGTATAATCAGTCGCCAAAACTCTATAAGGACTTCAGAAAGCTCCTTGAGCAGAAGGATATTGATGCGGTAATAATAGGTACACCCGATCACTGGCATTGTCTCATGACTGTTTATGCCCTTCAGGCAGGCAAGGATGTATATGTTGAGAAACCTATGGCAAATACCATTGCCGAATGCAATATAATGGTCAATGCTGCAGACTATTACAAAGAGCGAATTGTGCAGGTAGGCCAGCAGCAGAGGAGCGGGTTTGTATTTCAGAAAGCAATGGAAATAATCAAATCAGGGAAAATTGGTAATCTGAGAAGGGTAAATATTTGGGCTAACTTTGCCTACGGAGTGGGACAGGCAATAGTACCTGATGAACCGGTTCCGGCAGGTGTTGATTTCGATATGTGGCTTGGCCCTGCTCCTGCAAGGTCATTCAACAAAACAAGGTACCATGGCTCCTGGAGGATGTTCTGGGATTACGGAGGCGGACTTATGTCAGACTGGGGTGTGCACCTTCTGGATATAGCCCTGTGGGCCAAGGATATAACCACTGCTCCTGACAAAGTTCTGATTTATGGTGCCAATACTTTTGCTGAGCCCAGAAGCAGGGAGACATTTGATTCAATGTCAGTAATATATCCAAAACAGGATTTTGTAATTAACTGGGATATGACTGCAGGGATCCAGAGCGGACCATATGATTCTCCGTACGGACTTGCCTTTGTGGGTGATCAGGCGACTTTAACTGTCGACCGGAATAAACTGATTGTCAGACCGGAATGGGATGGTCAGGCAAAAAAAACAAAAACGGAAGAGTATAAATATACGGAAGGGAAAGAATCACACGGGGAACATGCAAAAAACTTCCTCGAATGCATCAGAACAAGGAATAAACCAGCATGTACTCCTCTTATGGGCAGAGCGGCAGCAGTCCATGTTCATATTCCCAATATAGCAGCCAGAACAGGTGAATCGATGCTTTTATGGGATGATGCTAATAACAGGTTTACTAACAGTGAAAAGGCAAACCAGCTTGTTACTCCAACTTATCGTAAACCATGGACATTGCCTGTTCTTTAAGATGAGGGGGAGAATGGGAGACTGGGAGACTGGGAGAATGGGAGAATGGGAGAATGGGAGAATGGGAGAATGGGAGAATGGGAGAATGGGAGA
>CALMJY010000182.1 GCA_937864815.1 uncultured Bacteroidota bacterium | reverse complement strand
CAAATGAACCAGCCATTTACAGGGAGGGAGAATATGGCATAAGAACAGAAAATCTTATTCTTTGCTATGAAGATGAAGAAACCGAATTCGGACAATTTCTGAGTTTTGAAACAGTATCGCTGTGTTATATCGATAAGAAGCTCATTGATAAATCATTGCTCGAACCATTTGAAATAAAATGGATGAATGATTATCATGCTGAGGTTTATGATAAGCTTTGTCCTTATCTTACTGCTGATGAAAAGGAATGGTTGTTTTTAAAAACAAGAGCTTTTTAGGTTTGGTTACATGGTTTCTCACCACAGTACAACTCAAGGTTTATCTTATCAATGAGGTCGCCTATTTCTGATAAGGAATCAATTACATAATCGGCTCCGGCTTCAATGAAAACATCTGTGATATGGCGTTTCCTGTTTGCAAGTTCAGAAGGTTTCAGAGCATTAACCTCTTCAATAGTCATACCCATTTCATTACTTGAGTAAATTACACCTATGCTCCACATCCCTGCATTAACTCCCTCTTTAATATCAGCCACTGTATCTCCTATTTTAATTATGGTTTCCATTGGATAGATACCCATGAGTTCGGCATTTTTTAATGCCATCCATGGCGCAGGTCTTCCTTCTGAAACATCAGAAGCACATACCATTGCATCAGGAATATAACCTTGTCGGGCAGCAGATTCAGTAAGTATTTTCATCATATCTGCAGTATAGCCTGTTGTTGATCCGATTTTCAGTCCAAATGATTTGATAACTTTCAACGCATCAGGCAATTCAGGTACGATTTTTGAATGTTTATCTATCACAGATATTTGCAGGGGGATAAAATTCTGAAACATATCTTCAATATCAGATTCACTACAATCCCTGCCATATTTTTTTCTCCATTCTTCCATAATCCTGGGAAACTGAGTTATTGTTTTAATATGATCGCGTTTATACATTCCCATTGGAGTCCGTGCTTCTTTTTCAGAGATATCAATACCCTTCTGAAGGAACACCTCCCTGAATACTCCTGTAGGCGCAAAGCATCCATAATCAACTGTTGTTCCGGCCCAGTCAAAAATAATGGCCCTGACTTTAAGGCTTCTGCATTTTTTTAATGTTGTTATCATATCTGTTCTTTTATAAGTTTAATTTAATATAATATTCATGTTAGTTACTACATCTTTTATTGCCTGAGTAAGGTTTATCATATCTTCAGGGTAGATTTGTCCGATATTGCCAATTCTGAAGCAATCTACCTTGCTTAGTTTTCCTGGATAAATAACAAACCCTTTTTCATTCAGTCTTCGATAGAAATCGTTAAAACTGAAATTGATATCCTCAGGGTACAAAAACGAAGTAATTATATATCCACGAATTTCATCGGGAAGGTAGAGTCTGAAGCCTATCTTCCTCATTTCATTGACAAGCACAATATTATTATGCAGGTACCTCAGGGATCTTTCTTTAATGCCTCCTTCTTTATCCAGTTCTTCAAGAGCTTTATGAAAGGCTAGAATTACCTGTACGGGAGGAGTAAAACGAAACTGACCGTTTGAATTAAGTCCATTCCATTGGTCGTATAGATCCAGTGAAAGAGTTCTTGCCTGATTTTTACACGCTTCAAGTGCTTCGCGCCTGGCTATGGTAAAACTGAATCCGGGTATACCTTCAATACACTTGTTCGATGATGAGATCAGAAAACTGATGTTGGCTTTTTTGACATCAATATCATATGCACCGAATGTACTCATTGCATCCACAATAAAGGTTTTATTGTATTTTGCAGATATTTCGCCGGTTTTTTCAATTGGATTTATCAGTCCGGTTGTTGTTTCTCCATGTACGATGGCAATATGGGTTATTTCAGGATTGTTTTGCAATTTGGCCTCAATTTCCATGATATCAGGTAACTGGTTTTCCTGGTATTGAAGTTCATGGAGGGGTATTGAATGAATTTTTGCAATCTGACTTATTCTTCTTCCGTAAGCTCCATTTACAATATTCAGGAGGCATCCACCTGATGGTATACCCGAAGAAATTACAGATTCTATTCCGAAAGTGCCACTTCCCTGTATTATAACAGCATCATAATCAGACACATCTGCATGAGTGAGCCTCACTATCTTTTCTCTTACTTCTGCAACAATCTTAATGAATGAATTATCACGGGAGCCCAGATCAATTAATCCTGCTTCTTTGACAGTATTCGAAGTGGTTAACGGACCAGGTGTGAAAAGAAGTTTATCTGTTTTTCTGTTTACTGGAATCATTTCTGTGTGAGTTTGAGTTATTGTTAAATCGCTTAGAAATATTATGAAATAGCCGGAATCAATGCAGTAACTTTTAGCTTTTCAGAGTTTAGTGATCTTTCTTTTCGCCGGAAATACAATATTGATATTACAGACAGAAGAATAATTAGTATACCAGCCACATATGCTATATTCACTATGAAGGAAAGCCAGTTTATTTCTACCTGCAGGAAATTTTTCCCGAACAATACAATAACACTTCCCAAATACCCAAAAGAATCAGCAAGATACATTAAGAACCCTATATTGCTTTTTAACCTGAATATCGCAATCCATCTTTCAAAGAGCATTGTATGGTAGCTGACATATGAAAGGTAAAGTCCAAAGCCTGTGATAATCATCCAAAAAGCCGGCGAAATCAGCTTATTGACAAAGAGGATTGTCATTGATACCAGGACAATTCCTCCTCCTGCAATAATTACAAGTGTTGAATAGAAAGCAGTCGAATTGTTTCTTATCAAAACCATAAATGCAGTTATAATCAAAACTGCAATAGAAATAGGAATTTCAGCAGTGAGAAGTATTGTTGTATTTCCTGCAAAACCAAGTTGTTCCCATATTTCGACAGCAAAATTATCTCTCAGATCTCTGTAAATGCTTAATGCTATGTATATTATTACGATCCAGATAATCCCAAATGTAAAAGTCTTAACAAACCTCAATTTATCCAAGCCGTTCATAGGAAGTCTTTCACTCCTGTTTTCGATGTCCTCCTTATCAGGGGGAGAAATTTTACTCAGCATATAAGTTCCAAGGAAGAGAAATGGAATAAAAAAAGATGCTGTTATGAATGGCATCCATATTTCAGAAACTGAAAAGTGTTCAATCAGAGTTTTTCCTGCATATTTCACCAATCCTGAAGATACAATAAAACTTGCACTCATCCCTGCACCAAGTAATTCAGTATTTCTTCTTCCTTCAAGGAATGAGAAAACAAGTCCCCAGATCATTCCAAGCGGTAATCCGTTTATAAACATGAATAACCAGGTTAAGCGGACAGGCAGAATTGCAAAAGCTAGCAATGCAATCCAGGATATACCGAGAAGGATCAGAATATTTTTTATCCTGTTTGAAGGTGACATCGACGAAACAAAATATATCCCAATGAATTTTGATAACATATACCCAATAACCTGACTGCTTATGAGCATAATTTTCATATCTATTCCCCATATAGTCAATCCATCGAAGGTTGCTGCAGTAAAGGGTTTTCTGAATGCATACATACAGCAGTATGTTATGAATGCAGCAAGCATAATATATATTGTGGACCGTATTGTATATTTCCGTGTGATGTTCTCCGATTTGTCTGGTAGCGGGTTCATACCGGGCCTTTTATTACTCATATAATTTCGAATGATTAAAAGTTATGCCGACCCTGTATGGATTATTATCAATTGCATATCTGAATGCTTCATTTATTCTTTCGAACGGAAACTCAGCTTCAATGAGTTCATTAAATGGGAATGCATTGTAATGCGTTTCAACAAAATCTACGGCATTGATAAAATCATGATTGTTGTAATTATGTAATCCCTTAATAGAGTGAAGGTTTCTTAATATTTTTTCAGCGTTAATACTAATGTTTCTCTGAGGAAATGTAGACCCTGCCAGTATAACTACACCTCCAATCGTAAGCATATCAAACGATTTTTCAATTGAATCCGGTGAACCGCTGAATTCAAGTATTATATCCATTTTGGGAAGCAATTCAATTATATCATACTCGTTACGGAGATTAATACTTTGATTAGCTCCGAATTTTTTACTGTTTGAAAGTCTATTGTTATCTATATCAAATACAATTACTTTTTCAGCTCCGTTGGCTTTGCACATAGCACATGCAATTGTGCCCAGCATGCCAGCGCCAATCACACCGATAGTTTTTCCGCTTATTTTCCCTGCCAGTCTTAATGCTCCTGCTACTGTAGCTACTGTACAATTAATTGTTGCTGCAAACTTGCTGCTTATTTCATCTGACAATTTTATTACAGATGTATTACGACGAAGTATAATGTATTCAGCCAGACCTCCATGCAAAGTACTCTCAGGTGTGATCATTTCATGTCCGTATTTAAAAAGATCAGGGCTTTTCTGAGGGATCCCTTTTCTTCCCAATGTACTATTGCGATCACTTGCGAAAATAGACCAGGTTACCCTGTCTCCAACACTCATTGGGAGGCCTCTTTCATCAAATAACCATGCATTTGGACCTAATTCCTCTATAGTTCCGATGTTTTCATGGCCTAATATGGTAGGTGCCTTTTCTATTCTCTTTCCATCGAAAGTATTTAAATCACTTCTGCATAATGTAGCGTACAGGTTTCTTATTAGTATTTCACCCGGATTAAGTTTTGGAATGAAAGTTTCAGTTATTTCCATAGGAGAACCAGCTATTTTGAAAATTGCCAAACGTGAAGTATTCATATTATTTGTATAGTAAATTAGTTGTAAGGCAGGAATTTGATCCTGTCAGGAGGTTTATGATCCTGCTATTTTCATAATACTTAGGGTTCAATGCAGAAATTATGGTTGATTCACCAGGGATAATTAATAAATCACCCTTTTGATTTTCTACTTTAAATTCAATTGCCGAATTATTTATAATTTCGTAGCGTTTCTCATTTTTATCTTTAGCGTTTCCTAATAACTTGATTGTTAATGAAGCAGTGAGTAATTCTTTAAGAAGATCTTCTCTGCCAGCAACATGATTGTTAAAAAGTGCCAATGTTCTTCCTTCGAACATCGCTTCCTTAATTGAATTAGAGCTTTTCTCTTTTGCGAAAACCAGAGTTAATGGTCTTGGTTGAGTTTCAAGATAGTAAGCATCAGATATTATATCATGAATGTCAGAATTGCTGATAACCGTTAATTTTCGGTTTATACACCAGTCAAGGACAACCGGGTAGAATTCAACTTCATTAAAAACTTCGATCCCATTTATTAATCCTTGTTCAAAAAGACTCTGGTGCATTGGCATCCAAAGACATGTATCTGGTTGCTGGGCCTGCCAGCCTGGGTGATTCCAGATTATAAAGGCTCCCTGCTTTCTGGCTTCAGTTAATGCAGCAGTGACATCTTCAACATCCAAACGGTTAACATCCTCAAGGAATAGAGCATTAAGATGCCCTGGTGGCATTGTTCTGGTAACTTCACCTGCTTTTATCAGTATAATCCCCTTTTCAATTGCCTGAGGATAAGCTATTTCATATGATGCATTATGATCGCCTGAAATATATTCTTTTGAAGGTTGTTTCTCTATGTGATCAGTGATTGCAATTGCATCCAGTCCCTCCGTCCATGCTTCATCAACACGGTAAGTGGGCCAAACAATTCCATCGGAGAATACTGTATGCATATGGAAATCGCACTTAAGAGTAACGAAACCTGGAATGTCGGGTATAACTATTTTACGCCGGGAAGATATTTTCTGCATTTCAGGGTATTTCACATTATTCATGTCTTGAGCTGTACCCGCACTGAATAAAGCGAGAACTGTAAAAAGTGTAAGGATTAATTTGGATTTCATTTTTTTGTTTTAATTATTATGTACTTATCCACTGGTTTTACCTGATCGCGAAAGTCCGCAGCGAATCATATGCGCTTCGCTGTAAGGATCTATTTGACTGAACCGGTCAACCTTATATTTACTGAAATCGAAAGGATTTTTTCTGCCTGCGGCAATAGATGCAACACCCAACCCGATTCCCCCTGCCACTGAGATGCCGGCACCACAGCAACCTGTTGCCAGAAGTAGTCCCTGCAATCCGGGTATCTGTCCAACAACAAATTGATTATCCGGCGTATAACATGAAAAACCCGCAACGTAATTTTTTATACCCATATCACTGAAGCCTGGAAAAAACCTTACCACCTGTTCATAACCTGAGATCAGATCGCTGATCCCCTGATCTTTGCTGAACGAATACTCATCAATACTATCGGGTAATTGTCTTGGGTCAGTGTATACCGATTTTGCTTCTCTCAAACCAAACAGCAATGAGTTACCCATTGGACGGGAATAGAACCCTGCTTCAGGTATTATTACTACAGGTGCATGTGTTTCGAAAATGGTTTGAAGCGGCTCTGAAATCCAGTATTGACTTCGCACAGGGGCCATAGGTAATTTAATCCCTGCCTCATAGGCCAGGGTGACTGACCATGGACCGGCAGCCAAAACAGTACTCTCCGATTCATGAGTGCCTTCGCTTGTTCTAATTCCAATGATGTCCCTGCCTGATTTAATAATTTTATCTGCAGCCCTGTGCCGGAAAAACTCAACACCAAGTTTCCTGGCTGCTTTAACGAAAGCCATACATAGGATATAAGGATCTGTTATTGCCTCACCATGAATAAATGCAATTTTTACAGCCTTCGGTATATCAAGCCATTTGACCATTTTCCGGGTTTGCATTTCTGTTATATATTCCCATTCTATACCGTTCTCAGATGAAGATGAATGCAGATTGTTTAGTTTTTTTACTGAGTCCTGATCTGATGCTATATGGATTGCCCCGTTATATTTAATGGGAACCGGTTCTCCTGTTATTTTTACCAGTTCGGGGATTACCCTGTATGTTTCAATCGAAAGCGGGATAACATGTTTATCTGACCTTGCTCTTGAAATGAGAGCAGCTGCCAGACCGGTATTTCCTGAACAGATTTCATTCCTTTCATATACAGCTACTTTTTTCCCCGGATTGTCTCTTTTAAAATAATATGCAATTGCTGCACCAAAAATCCCTCCTCCGATTATGATAAGGTCAGTTTTTTTCCTGATTTGTTTTCCCATGGTTCTGATATGATTTCCGGAATGAGTAAAGGTTGAATTTCAAAAAGAAGAATGTCAGAGCGCGCACGCTCTGACAATACTTCTAATTTACCAAACCTAACTTCATATGAAAAAAACTAAACCTACTTGATTATCCACATCTCAGAATTAATATCATCGTTTGTATTCCCAAACTGATTTTGTAATGCAGTCTGATAGTTTTGCTGGTTTGTGGTTCTCTCCGAGCTGGGATACTGCCAGCGTTTAGCAATACGTCCGCTGTTTGCAGTACCCGGGCCGGTAAGGAACTGTGGTATTCCGGTCCTGCGGTAGTTATTATATGCCTCCCATCCTGAATTCTGAAAGAATCCCAGGTATTTTTGAGTAAGGATCTGGTTCAAACCATCAGGATTATTTCCTTTGTATGCAACAATGGCCTGACTGTAATAATTTGACCAGTTATCTGTTACACTTGCTCCATGGAAAAACCATGATGCTTTGATACCTTCAGTATAATATGTTTCTGCGTTCCCGGAGATCCAACCCCGGTTTATTGCCTCGGCTATATTAAAGCACTGTTCAATGTACCCGATCTGGATTGAAGGCTCTCCTGTATATGAGCCATAATATTTTTCCTTACTTATTGCAGAATATTCTCCATTCAGCATCTTTGTTGACATATCATCAAGACTCTCACCTGAGCTGGCACCTACATAGGCAGCATGATCCTGCGGAGTAAGTCCCAATTTAAGTTTTGCAGGAGCAGGATCGGCTACCAGAAAAGTTCGCGGATCCTTAAGAGACACCAGAGTATTAAGATATGTAGCTGACATATTATTCCTGGTTGCAGTAAATCCGTAGTTGTCCGGATTTAGGGGATATTTTTCAGTTGTATTATTGAATCTGTATTGCAGATTATCTAGAAGGGAGGACATAAGCGGATATTTTGAAGGATTATTTATTACATCTGCAAACTTCTGTTTGATATTAAGTTCGCCATCCGTGTCTTTTTTACTAAGTGAAATGAGAATACGCAGCTTATATGCATTAACCACTTTCTGCCATTTTTTAAGATCATTTCCAAGCATGAAATCTCCCGTAAGTATATTATCATTATTGTTTATTAATACCTGGAGTTCATTGTTAGACTCATCAAGCCATTTCAATGCCTGTATGAAAATACTCTTTTGTGAATCATATTTCGGAGTGATATTTTCAAGTCCCTTTTCAGCTTCAGAAAGAGGCAAATCTCCAAGTCTCATTGACATGTCAACATAGAAATAGGCTTTGAAAAATTTACCCATGGCTGAATAGACATTGTTATCAGGTAAACCCACTCTTTCTGCCTCTGATATCATCTGATTGACATTGTTAAGTTGAGCAAAATTGAAGCTTGTTGTTGTCCAGTCATATTCCTGGTCATCATAATAGGCATAATTGCTGCACCAGAACTGGTTCCACCTGTGCTCATCACTCCATGGCTGGTACACCATACTGTTTAATATGTTGGTGAAAAGAAGATTAGGTGGAACCTGTCCGGGTCTGTTTGGGTTTTCTTCCAACTCCTCAAAATCAGTGCATGCAGGTATTGCCAAGAAAAGCAATAAGAATAAGTATAATAATTTTTTCATTTGTTTTATTATTTAAATTTTTTTGATTCGTATCAGAAATTCACGCTTAAGTTCAATCCATATCTTCTTGTTGTTGGTGTCTGAAGTCCTGAATATGCTGAGAATCCTGTATATTGTTCAATATCAATATC
>CALMJY010000181.1 GCA_937864815.1 uncultured Bacteroidota bacterium | reverse complement strand
ACTTTACCGGTCTCCTCAGCATACAGTTTTGCATATTCATTAAGTATGAGCGGAAGTATCATATTTCCCTGGGTACCGTTGAAAGGTTCATTCATTAAATCATATCCCAGTACTGCCTTATATTTGGAAAAACGTTTAGCGACATGCTGCCACATTCTGGCATAGTGGTCCTGTACTCCGATACCATCTGATACAGGAGTGTTGGCCCAGAAGTTATCGAATGCTTTCTGTACCGCTCCGCTCATGAAGTATGAATCGCTCCATATCACACCTGTTGAATGAGGCTGATTATCAGTGAGGGTAGCCCACTGGGGGGCTCCGTCGCTGAACAGCACACTATAAAGATCCTGGTGCATGTCAAGCATAACATAAAGGCCATTTTCAGCAGCCCATTTAACTCTGGTTTCAAGTTGGTCGAGATATTTTTCGTCATACTTTCCCGGCTGAGGTTCCACACCATCCCAGATGATTCCAAGCCTGATGCAATTAAATCCGTATGAACTCAGGCGACTGTATGTTTCAGTTGAATCATTATCCGTGTAGTTCATCTCAGGATTCTTGTTAACCTTATTAATTCCACTAAAGATGACCTGCCGTCCAAATGAATCAACAAACCTTGAACCTGAAACAGATATCTGGTTTTCAGATGGATTTGCAAGCCCACTATCAGAATTCTTATTTTTGTTATTGCAACCCTGAATAAGAAGAGAGGTTAATAATAATATTACTGATATTCTTTCCATAATTTTAAAATTGCAGGGCAATACAATCCCCGTTTCACTGATTGGCTTGCATGAAGGTCTTTTTTACAAGACCTTCATACACAACCATATATCAGTAATTATTAAAAAATTTTCTGTTTACAAAACAGGAGCTAACGCAGATTAATTATTTCGCCTTTGATTCAAATGTCAGGTGTAACATTGTATTTGGCAATTGAACATTTGGTGAATTCGGAAAATTGGTAGCATATCCGCATAGGAAAAGAGATGCTTTCATTTTAGTTGAAGTGATTTCATCAATTACAAACTTTGCAGTTGCAGGGAAATCATATACGCCAAAGAATGCACCTTGTGTAAGAGAAATCCAGCCTTTTGGACATTTGATTGTAACAGGTCCATGAACAGGATTGTCACTGTAATCTGTTGCGCTCTTAATTACATCACTCATAACCAAGTCATTGGTATTGAGGGTCCATGTAGCGCTGGATGGTGCAGAATAACCTGCGGCACACAAACCCATATCGGAATTTGCGACTGAGATGGTAAGACCATTCGCTAATGCAAACAGATAACCGGTTAATGCCTTGCCATTTCTAAGGTTCATTTTATACTTTCCGTCAAATGAGAAAGTAAATTCATCATACTCGTCTCCAAGTCCAATTGTATTCAAAGCATCAGCAGGAACAACAGGTGCAACTTCCAGGAGATATGGTGCACTTGAAATCGTTCCGGCTCCGTCAAATCCGGTGGTCGGAGTTTTACTAAGGACCCATGTTTTTCCATTGGTTGCTTTAATTCCTCCGGTTAACAGGTCTTTTACCGATGTAGCAAGAATAGTAACAACTTTGGTTGTTGAAGAAGTTCCTCCCTCGCCGGTAACAGTCAGCTTTACTGTATAATCGCCAAAACTCTCATATGTGTAAACAGGTTTTGCTTCAGTGCTGGTTCCTTTACCGTCACCAAAATCCCAGAGATAAGTTTGGGTATCTGTAACTGTTGGTTCAAAAGTTACCTTGTACCCGTCAATTGTTGCGAAGATCTCAGCGGTTGGAGCCGGTGTATTCTCGCATGAGCTGATGATAATTGCCATTAGGACAATCATGCTTGTGAAAAAAATTCTTGTTGCTTTCATAATTTCTGTTATTGGTTTATGTGTTTTATTTATTGTTCTTTATTAGTCTCTTACATCCCACCAAACCGGTGTATCTATAAGGTCGGGACCCTGGTTTTCTACAGCAATGTCAACGTTTGCTTTATTAGTTCTGTATTCGCTTGAAGAATATTTAAACCTCTTCGGGAGTATTCCATTCGTAACACCCAGTGAAAAGGTTTCAGAATCAGTTCTCTGAGGTATTACAGGATATCCTGTCCTTCTGATATTGCTGTAGGCTTCTGTAAAATCAGGTACAAAAGCTATCCACATCTGTGTGGCAATCTGCCTGAATTTGTTTTCGGTTGTACCGTTCAGCGCAGCCTCGGGTTGGGTATTCAGGTAATTATCAATCTTTGCCGGCTGTACATTCCAGAACTCCAGGTTTCTTCGTATGCCAGTCTGATATAGTTCATTGGCATTTCCGGGAGCAAGGTTGAAAAGTGCAGCTTCAGCTCTCAGGAACCATACTTCCGATGCAGTCATCATGTTACGTGGCTGGCTTTTGGAATAGAGAATGGGTTTAGGAGCAGAAAAATCTGTCCACTGATACTGGGAAGTTGCCTGATCGTTTATTCCGTTTAGGTATCCCTTATACTCCCCGGCTTTTGTTGTATCAACCAGGATTTCAAGACGAGGATCATTTGTTGCCTTAAGCCACTCAACAAACTTATCGCTCATCTTCCAGTCCTGGTGCTTCCTGATATCATACCAGGGGTTATACAATTCGGAATTCTCACTCTCCTGAAATTTCAGGCCAAAATTCTCATTGTTCCATTCAATGAATGGATGTGCCATGCATTCGGTTATAATTCCGGCACTGTATGCAGGATCGGCAAAACGGATCCGCATTGCCAGCCTCAGTCTGAATGAATTGGCAAATTTCGCCCATTTACCCAGGTTATTATCATAAACCGGATCTGCTCCTGCATAACCCATTGAAGGGTCGGCTTTTTCAAGGACACCAATGGCGTTTTTTAACTGGCTGATTATATCCTTGTAAATCTCTTCCTGCCTGTCATATTTGGGATAAAGAATGTTATCGAGTCCTTTTGCTCCTTCAAAATATGGTATATCACCCCATAAATCTGTCATCCTGGCAAATTCCACCGATGCCGTTATTCTTGCAATGGCATTCCTTACAGGATTTTCATATTTACCTTCAGCTGTAAGTGATACCACCTCATTTATGTTCCTGAGAGAGTTGATATAATTATTCTCGAACATAAATCTGTAAATATCCTGGGTATGGAAATCCTTATAGCTGTCTGATGCCCTCATTTCAGAATTTGTTACATAGATATGGGCATACTGACTGTTAAATCTGAGATCGTAATCACCTATATCTCCTCTCATTATCTGTCTTACACCTGTTGTAAACAGGTATTCATCAGGTAATTCCGATAGGGCGAGGGGATTTTCATTCATATCTATCAGGCTCTCATTACAGGAGGATATTCCGACTGTTAATAAAATAACAGTAAACAGTAGGGATCGTCTGAACATTTTATAAAATATTTTTGCCTTGTACATATGTGCTTTCATTAAAAGGATACTTTAAAATTGAAACCATAACTTCTCAGCGACGGGATTGCATTATGTTCAAATCCCCCACCGGTGTTTCCGCTTGAATAGCCTGATTCGGGATCAATATCCTTCATTGCATTATAGAAGAAGAAAAGGTTACGGCCGGCAAATGAAACCTGGACATCACTGAATGGTGTATTTGAAATCATTTTCTTTGGAAATGAATAGGAAAGCACCAACTCCCTCATCCTTATGTTGGTTGCATCCAGAAGCCATTCGGTTCCTATCTCCTTTGCCCAGATATTATACCATCTTAAAATCGGATCGACAGGTATAGTATTCGTCTTTCCGGTTGTCTCATTGATTCCTTCCTCCACATATCCTTTTTCCTCCACCCCCGGCAGAGGTGTTGCGTAATTATATTGCGGATCGTGAGTTGCGTACCATTCATCCCTTCCCACTGCTGATTCCTTTGAGGTTCCGAACAATCCCCTGTAGGCCTTACCCATGGAGGAGACATTTCCTCCTTTTCTCATGTCAACAAGAAAGGAAAGATTGAAATTCTTATAGCTTAACCTGTTTGAGAATCCACCTATCCAGTCAGGATTCATGGTGCCCATTTTCTTGTATTCACCTTTCTGTGAATAACCGCTGTTATCAATAAGCTTCCTTCCGTATTTGTCTCTTTTATAATCCCATGCATAAATTACACCATACTCCTCCCCGGGCCTTGCCTGAATGGTAGCAATCCACGAATCCTCAAGTATTAATGATTCCATGTCCCCGTAAAGACTTTCAACCGTGGATTTGTTTTTTGACCAGGTCAGAGATAGATCCCAGGTGAAATTCTGACTTTTAAGAGGAGATACATCTAACTGTACTTCAAGCCCTTTGTTCTTTAAGTGAGCTGCATTTGTTCTCTGGCTCGAAAAACCACTTGAAGGAGGAAGAGGGATATCCATTATCTGGTTATTGGAGCTATTCTGGTAATAAGTAAGATCTATTGTGAATAAATCAGACAGAAAACTCAGGTTTGTACCAACCTCCCAGGAGCTCGTAATTTCAGGCTGCAGGTCGAGTGATGCCAGCACACTGCTGAAGCTTCCCATTGGGTATGGCAACGGGGTCTGATTCACATAATAGTATTGCTGTGTATTATAAGGACCAGTGTCATTACCTACTTTGGCATATGAACCTCTCAGTTTTCCGGAAGACAATACTCCGGTTGGAATATTGAATGCATTTGTAAAAAGGAAACTCAGGTTTTCGGAATGGTAGAAATATGAATTGTTCTCAGCAGGCAGCGTCGATGACCAGTCATTCCTGAGAGTATAATCAAAATAGAGATAATCCTTGAAGGAAACCTGTCCAAGCCCAAAAGCTGAGACAACTGCTTTCTCAGAAAATCCTTCTGATGTATAGTAATTTGCACAGTTTGAGATTGCATAGAAATCATTGATCCTCAGATTATCGCCCGACTGTGAAATACTTTTATAATTGTTATACCTGAAGTTACCTCCGAGACTGAAAGTGAGACTGAGGTCTTTCCCTGCCTTCCTGCTGTAGTTTGCAAGGAGGTCTGAGTTCCATTCCATTCCGTTGCTCAGTGAATTGCCAACATATCCGTAAAGGCCGTTTGCCCTGCTTCCACGTGATGTCTGGGAATGCCCTGATGAATTTGTATAGTCCATCCCTGACCTGACAACCACATTGATTGCAGGAGAGATGATAACTTTTGCGGAGAATACACCCTGCAGACGATGCTTTTCATCATTGTTAAGTGCATTATATAGCTGCCAGTAAGGATTTGCTGTGTAAGAATCCATCGTCCAGAGCTGTTCATTCCCGTTTTTGTCTTCCATGTATGTATGGAGATCATCATTCATATTTCTGGGCATAATGGAAAGCATGTAACCCGGATTTGTTGCACCCTCTGCAACCCCAGGTCTGTTATCAACTTTGCTGTGGATATATGTTACCTTACCGTCGAGCTCAAGAATATCGCCCGTTTTAGTGAAACCCCTTAGGTTTATTGTCTGCCTTTTAAGGTCGTTGGTAGGTACAATTCCGGAACTGTTTTGCGTTGTCACAGAAGCTCTTACGCTTGATGACTCCGATCCGCCTTCAACTGCAACACTGTTAATAAGTGAGTGACCTGTCTGGAAAAAGTTCCTGTAGTTGTCAGGCTGTGGAGAATAGGGTGATGTTGATCCATGAAAGTTCGGAAGAACCTGACCTTTCATTTCAGGTCCGTAGCTCCATCCCCATGGAAATCCTCCGTCAGGTACAGTAGTAGGATAGGTGCCGAAGGCGCCATGTCCGTATTTGTCCTGAAACTCGGGAAAAAGCATGGGAGTTTCAAGGCTATAGTTTGTTGATAATGTAACTCCGAGGCCTTTTTTCAGAGATCCTTTTTTTGTTGTAATAAGGATAACACCGTTAGCACCTCTCGATCCATATGCTGCAGCGGCACCGGCTCCCTTAAGTACACTGATGTTTTCAACATCTTCAGGATTTATATCTGACAATGCATCACCCCTGTCGGTGCCGCCCCAGCGATCTCCGCCGCTGTGCCCCCCGTCAACCGGGATTCCGTCAACAACAATAAGTGGCCTGTTATCACCAAGCAGTGATGAGATCCCGCGAAGTACCACCCTGGATGAACCATCAACACCTGTTGCAGTTTTGCTGATCTGAAGACCGGCAACCTTACCTGATAATGTATTGATGATATTATTCTCCTTTGCCTGGTTGAGGCTTTCTCCTTTGATGGAAGTTACTGAATAGCCAAGCGAACTCTTTGAACGGTTGATGTTAAGAGCTGTAACAACAACCTCACCCATCTGCTGAATGTTTTCATCAAGTGTTACATCAATTATATTTTTCCCGCTGACAGATATTTCCTGCTGAGTAAAACCAATAAACGAAAACACAAGAGTGCTGTTTGACGGAACCTTTATCTCATATGTTCCGTCGATATTGCTCATTACTCCGTTAGTGGTACCCTTAGAAAGTATATTTACCCCGGGAAGAGGTTGATTATCAGTTCCTGACAGGACTGTTCCCTTAACAGTAATATTATTCTGTTTCCCGGGCTCCTCAACAACTATCTGTTTATTTTCCATTACCCTGAAGCTCAGGCCTGTCTTTGACGATAACTCCCTGATAAGCTCCTGGATTGTCATCTGGTCAGAGGTAAAGGTCACTTTAGCGTCAGGCTTTATTACATCATTATTATAGAAGAACCTGTAACCGTATTTTTCCTGGATAAATGAAAATAATCCCGGAAGATCGGAAGGTGCGCCTGTCAGTGTCAGCCTTTCTGACTGTTGTGCCATGAGCTGCAACGATGATAATAGTGTAAACGCAAGTAGGATTAGTATTTTATTGTATCTGAGTAACTTTTGTTTCATCCCCTTCTTTATTGATTTTATTGATTCTTATTTCAGTTTTGAACACTACTTGTTTTTAAGCCATATTTCTCTCTCCTTCATTCTGTAGTCAACCGATGAAGATATCTTTATCATCTCGAGTACCTGTTCAATGGTCTCATTTTCTATATAACCGGTAAATCTTAATTCTTTTAATGCAGGTATTTCAAAATGGATCTTCACATCATATTTCCTTTCAAGCATAACAGCAAGAGAACCAAGAGTTTCTCCGGTTATCTGCAGTCTGTCATTTATCCAGAGTGTGAAGCGTTCAGGATCTATACCCTTTGTAACTACAAGACTCTCCCTGCGAGAGTCTGTTGCCTTGAAGAACAAAACCTGCTCGTTTGGTTTCAGGGTTACAATATCAGAGGGATTACCTTTGGAATTAACGGATACTGAGCCTTCAACAAGTGTGGTTTCTACAAATCTCTCATCCGGGTATGCCTTGACGTTAAACCGGGTGCCATGAACAGTAACAATCATACCTTCTGCTTCAACAATGAATGGTTTATTCTGGTCTTTGGCAACATCAAAATAGGCTTCACCGGTGAGTATTACTTCACGGTCTTTTTTATTTCCTCCCATGGAGTATACTATTCTACTACCCGCATTCAGCCATACCTTTGATCCGTCAGGAAGGGAAGTAATTGCTTTTGAGCCCATAGGGGCCATAACTGAGATGTCAGAAACCTGACCTGAATATCCTGAAGTCTTAAAAAGAAGTCTTGAAGCGATTATTCCCAGAGAAAACAGCAATATCCAGAGGGCTGCTACCTTAAAGTAACGGATGAATGGAGAAATTGTCTTTACAGTAGCATTACTGTAAATCCCAAGCTTCCTGTTTAGATTTTCAAGGGCTCTCTCAGTATGTGCTTTATCAGAAGGAATAATCTGGGAAGAAGCCTGCCAGGCATCCCTGAAACGGACAAAGTAGTTTTTGTTTTCGACTGACTGTTTTACCCAGTTCAGCAGTTTCTTATTCTCTGCGGGAGATGCTTCCCCCGAAAGAAAACTAACAATAAGTCCGTTGATCTCTTCTTTTGATAATAATTCAGTATTCATAATGATCTTCTCAGTTATAAGACAATAAAAAGTTATTTCGGTCTACAAGGTTTGTACAATCAAATGAATTTTTCCATGCGCAGGTATAGTTTTTCCATGGCACGAGACATCTGTGTTTTGACCGTACTAAGCGATATGTTGAGCTTTGCAGAGATCTCAGGATATGAAAGGTAATCAAATCTGCATAAGCTGAAAATTTCACGGCATTGTTGTGGCAGATCTTCAATTGCCTTTTCAAGTTCTTGCTCTGCCTCCCCGCTGAAGTACCCTGAAACAGGCTCATCACCTGTATTCATCATCATCAGTTCTGACTGTATTGCGGCATCTTCAAGATCTATGTTTTTGGAGGTGTCTGCCTGAGCCTTTTTCAGTTGATTGATACAGGCATTATAGACACTGCGGAACAGGTACGCCCGGAAAGATGTATGGATTGAAATATTCTCATGAGTTTCCCATATTCTGATAAATACTTCCTGTACGATCTCCTCAGAGGATTCCGGAGATTTCAAATACCCTTTTGCATAAGCACATAGGCGTGTATAGTACCTCCTGAAAAGAAGATCAAAAACAGATTTATCGCCTGCGTTCAGCTTCGCAATAATATCTTTTTCGGGAAACTCCATTATGGAATTTGTTGTCAACAAATGTATTAAAAAGAAGTTATCTTTCTAATAATATGCTTTTTGCGATTTTCATTTTTAATTGGTACCAGAAAAATGGTACGATTTCGAACCCAGGTCAGCGGAGGCTGTTTTACTTAGAATATTATTGAGAGTGATGAAGTTTTTTTTAACCACAAAGAACACAGAGTTTTCACAAAGAGCACAGAGATATAGCCTTGATAATTATTTCTTTGTGATCTTTGTGTTTTTCTTTGTGACCTCTGTTTGTGCCGTGAAGATAAGAATTTAACTTAAGTTCT
>CALMJY010000180.1 GCA_937864815.1 uncultured Bacteroidota bacterium | reverse complement strand
TCCATGTCATCATCATCATAATGCCATTTTACCTGGATATCTTTTCCCTTTGTCCTTGCATTCCCTATCTGCTTACAAAAATCGAGTAAATACTTTGCAGATGAGGAATTAAAGTATTCCAGATCGAGATTGATAATTACCGGTTCCTGTAATTCGGGAGGCCTGGCAATATGCCTGGAATAATCATCCATCCAGTTTATTATTTCCTCATAGAAAGTTGCAACATCAGCCGGCCTTGATTCACCCGATATCTCAAACTTATTTTTTTCCGGATCAAAAATTACTTTAGGTGAACTTGGAGTTGGATCAATAATCAGTTTCCTCATAATATATTTATTTACTTTTATTCTTATTTCAAACAAGATCATTTTGCAATCAGTTCTGAACAGACTGTATTCAATGGGATTACCGGATTTGAATTTCATAAGCATAAAACCTAATCCGGCTGTATTTACTTTATTCTCATGTACTTTATTTATCATATCGTCAAAAAGCCTGTTGAGTTCGGTATCATCAACCTGGTTAATCTGGTCAAGCCTGTTACTGAGATGCAATGCCTTTTCATCTGTCACAAGATTACCGGTACGAATGAACACTTTTGATTTGTTCTTAAAGACCTTCACATAGGGCGGATAGTTTATGCATTCAGGAAGTCTTTTTTCAGAATGCTTTGAAATATTCTCAAGACATTCAACCAGTATTGAGTACACTCTCCTTGCGGTGGTTTTGTTAAGTGCCACATAATGTTTTGAGTTCTTGAGCTTTTTCAGAAGCTGATCAATCTTCTTATGATCCACCTCCCCATGATAATCCAGAAGTTTAATCGATTCATCCATTTATAAATCCTGGAATATTTTCTTTATATGAAATTAATTTAGTAACTTGAATAACCTAATCAAAGATACATAATTAGTACAGCATAGAGTATACAAGGGCATGTAAATTATTACTTATAAATGGAAGACCATTATGAGTGAACCTATTCTGAAAGCATTAATGCAGCTCTTTGCATTGATAGGTGATATTCACGACGATACTATTGTAACAGCGAGGGAAAAGAACATTGTCAGGTTATTTCTTTCACGACACCTGAACAATGAGCTCATTGAAAAGTATATGATACTGTTCGAAGAGTACCTTTCCCAGTTCAATTCAGAAAGAATAGTAAAAGGCAGTCTCCAGGACCGGAAGCGTACCTCTCTTAATGCAATCAGAATTCTTTCGATTTGTGAGAAGATTAATGAGGAGCTGCAACAGAAGCAGAGGGTATATGTTCTCGTCAAGCTTGTTGAATTCATTTCCTTCGGATCGGAGATCACCGAGAATGAACTCGATTTCCTTCAAACTGTAGGAAAGGCCTTCCATGTTCCTGATAATGAATACATGAACATTAAAAATCTTATCATGAATTCACTGAATGAGTTTCATGATAGAAGCCGTCTACTGATAATTGACAGTAATTTATCATCTGCCTGTGAGGATATTAAACATTTATGCATTGCCGGATTGAAAGGGACTCTATTATTTCTTCATATTCCAGGCACTAATACCTATTTAATGAAATATTCCGGCAATGAGGACCTGTACCTCAACGGTCAGAATATTATACCCGGCCAGACTTATATTTTTGACACAGGCTCATCAATAAGAGGTGCAGGTATAAACTCGGTCTACTTTTCTGAAGTGGCAGGCCTTATCACCCATGAGTATAATTCAGGTAAGGTAATGCTTGATGCAAACACGGTAACGTACGAGTTCGGAAACAGTGAGAATGGAATCCATGACCTCTACTTTAGTGAAGAATCGGGTAAACTGGTTGGGATTATTGGTGGAAGCGGGGTAGGAAAATCGACAACCCTGAGTGTGCTTAATGGTACTCTTAAACCTGACAGTGGTGAGGTGTTTATAAACGGATATAACCTTTATGATGAGAATGAACGGGAGAATTTAAAGGGTATAATTGGTTTTGTCCCGCAGGATGATCTTCTGATTGAGGAACTTACGGTTTACCAGAATCTCTATTATAATGCCAGGCTGTGTCTGAGTAATATTCCTGAAAAGAGGCTTAAAGAGATTGTTGACAAGGTTATAACAGACCTGGACCTCGGGGAAACACGCAATCTCAAGGTTGGCAATCCTCTTAATAAGGTTATAAGCGGGGGCCAGAGGAAAAGAGTGAATATCGCACTTGAACTGATAAGGGAACCTGCAATTTTATTTGTTGATGAACCGACTTCCGGACTCTCATCAGTTGATTCAGAAATTGTAATGAATCTGCTTAAGGAACAGACATACAGGGGAAAACTGGTCATTGTAAATATACATCAGCCAGGTTCGGATATTTATAAAATGTTCGACAGGATTATGATCATCGATAAGGGAGGATACCAGGTTTTCTATGGTAATCCCACTGAGGCAATAGTCTATTTCAAAACCCGCAGCAATCATGCAAATCCGCTTGAAGATCAGTGTATAAAATGCGGAAACGTAAATGCTGATCAGATTCTGCAGATTGTTGAAGCCAAGATTGTTGATGAGCATGGAAGAGCTACTTCTGTCAGGAGAGTTTCACCCCGGGAGTGGGCAAGAAAGTTTAATGAGACTACAGCTTTAAATTCCGGAACCGCTGTAACTGAAAAACAGCCGTTGCCTTATAATAAATACAGCATTCCCGGACTGCTTAATCAGTCTCTGATATTTTT
>CALMJY010000179.1 GCA_937864815.1 uncultured Bacteroidota bacterium | reverse complement strand
CACTTTCAGTTGATAAACCTGTAAAACAGGAGCGAAAAGCCAAAAAGGAAAAAACTACTGTTCTTGATATTACAAATGATACCATACAGGTAGCTGCCAAGTCTGTTGAGAAAAGAAAGGGTGATACCATGAAGGCCAGTATGTTATCGGCTGTATTCCCGGGTGGTGGCCAGATCTTTAACAGAAAATACTGGAAGGTTCCTATTGTTTATGCAGGTTTCGGAGCCCTGATTTACAGCTTTTCGTCAAACTCCAACAATTACCAGATGTATTATAAGGGTTATATGGATTTCACCGATGATATCCCTGAGACTGCCAGTTATACAGAGTTTGTACCAGGTGACCCGGAAGTATATGATCCTGTCAGGCATCCCGAAACATACGATCCTGCAACTGCACAGCTTGTAGAGGAGAAGATGCTTCGCCTGGTTGATTACCATAAAAGATACCGCGATCTGTCAATTATCCTGACAGGTGTCTGGTATATGGCCCAGATCCTTGATGCGAATGTTGATGCAAGTCTTATGGAGTATGATGTAAGTGATAACCTGGAACTTACATTCTACCCATCGATGATAACACTTCCCGGACGTTCACCGGGGGCAGGTTTTAACCTTCACCTGACAATGGCGTTTTAACTTAAGATGAAATTATGAGAAAAACCATTTTACTGTTCATATTAATGCTGGCAACTGTTTTACCGGCTGTCTCTTCTGGATATGATACAATTATTATCAAATCCGATGACAGTTCCGAAAGAATCAGCCGTGAACTGGATAGTCTGCTTAGCACATGGTACATTAAACTTGCTGTTCAGAATCTGCCGGGCGAATATACAGGTGATACAACAGTGCTGGTTTATCCTGATTCCGTGTATATTAACCGTCTCAGCAAAATCAACTCAATAATCCAGCTTCCGTATAATAATATCGTAAGAAACCATATTCATGTATATACAGTAAAGCAGAGGGATAAGTTCTGTGCCGTACTTGGCCTGATGGACTATTATTTCCCACTTTTCGAGGATATATTAGATTCATACGGGCTTCCTGCCGAGCTTAAATACATGGCAGTTATTGAATCAGCACTTAATCCAAATGCAGTTTCAAGAGTTGGAGCAACCGGTCTCTGGCAGTTCATGTACAGTACAGGCAGGATGTATGGTCTGACAACCAATTCCGTGGTTGACGAACGACGCGATCCCATTAAATCGACTCATGCTGCTGCCAGATATATCCGCGATCTTTATAAGGTTTACAACGACTGGATACTGGTAATTGCCGCCTATAACTGCGGTCCGGGAAACGTAAATAAAGCAATAAGACGATCAGGTAATAAAAAAGACTACTGGGAGATTTATTACAGGCTTCCCCGCGAAACACGTGGTTATATACCTCAGTATATTGCAGCTGTATACGGAATTAATTACTACAAGGAACATAACCTTTATCCTCTGCCTCTGAACATACCTGTTGCAATTGATACAATCATGGTAAATAAAGATGTACACCTTGCACAGATATCTGAGGTAATGGGAATTCCTTACGGCGAACTGCGTGCCCTTAATCCTCAGTACAGGACCGGTCTGGTGCCAGGCTCCTCCAGACCATTTTCACTCACTTTGCCAATGACCCACCTTGGAGATTTCATTGACCTGAATGATA
>CALMJY010000178.1 GCA_937864815.1 uncultured Bacteroidota bacterium | reverse complement strand
CACTTTCAGTTGATAAACCTGTAAAACAGGAGCGAAAAGCCAAAAAGGAAAAAACAACTGTCATAGATATTACAAATGACACTGTGCCGGTAGCTGCCAAATCTGTTGTGAAAAGAAAGGGAGATACCATGAAAGCAACTATGTTGTCAACAGCCTTTCCGGGTGGCGGCCAGATCTTTAACAGAAAATACTGGAAGGTTCCTATAGTATATGCAGGTTTCGGAGTCCTGATTTACAGCTTTTCATCAAACTCCAACAATTACCAGATGTATTACAGGGGTTATATGGATTTCACCGATGATATACCTGAAACTGCCAGTTACCTCGATTTTGTACCAGGAGATCCCTCAGTCTATGATCCTGTCTTAGGTGCCGAGACTTACGATCCCGCAACTGCAAAGCTTGTTGAGGAAAAGATGCTTCGCCTTGTCGACTACCATAAAAGATATCGTGATCTGTCGATTATACTGACTGGTGTCTGGTATATGGCCCAGATACTTGATGCGAATGTGGATGCAAGCCTTATGGAGTATGATGTAAGCGATAACCTGGAACTTACATTTTACCCATCAATGATAACACTTCCCGGACGTTCACCGGGGGCAGGTTTTAACCTTCACCTTACAATGGCTTTTTAACTTAAAATGAACTCATGAGAAAAACTATTCTGCTTTTCGTATTAATGCTGGCAACTGTTTTACCGGCTGTCTCTTCAGGATATGATACAATTATTATCAAATCCGATGACAGTTCCGAAAGAATCAGCCGTGAACTGGATAGTCTGCTAAGCACATGGTACGTTAAACTTGCTGTTCAGAATCTGCCGGGCGAATATACTGGCGATACAACAGTGCTGGTTTATCCTGATTCCGTATATATTAATCGTCTCAGCAAAATCAACTCAATAATCCAGCTTCCGTATAATAATATCGTCAGAAACCATATTCATGTTTATACTGTAAAGCAAAGGGATAAGTTCTGTGCCGTACTTGGCCTGATGGATTATTATTTCCCACTGTTCGAGGATATATTCGATTCATACGGGCTTCCTGCCGAACTAAAATATATGGCTGTTATTGAATCAGCGCTTAATCCTAATGCAGTTTCAAAAGTTGGAGCAACAGGCCTCTGGCAGTTTATGTACAGTACCGGCAGGATGTATGGTCTGACAATAAATTCTGTGGTGGATGAACGACGCGATCCCGTTAAGTCTACCCATGCAGCAGCCAAATATATAGGAGATCTTTATAAGATTTACAATGACTGGATACTTGTTATTGCTGCATATAACTGCGGCCCTGGCAATGTAAACAAGGCAATCAGACGCTCTGGAAATAAAAAAGACTACTGGGAAATTTATTACAGGCTGCCAAGGGAGACTCGTGGTCATATACCTCAATATATTGCAGCTGTTTACGGAGTTAACTATTATATGGAACATAATCTTAATCCGTTGCCTCTCAACATACCGGTTGCAATTGATACAATAATGGTTAATAAGGATGTACACCTTGCACAGATATCTGAAGTAATGGGGATTCCTTACGGGGAACTGCGTGCCCTTAATCCTCAGTACAGGACTGGTCTTGTGCCAGGCTCCTCCAGACCTTTTTCACTCACTTTGCCAATGACCCACCTTGGAGATTTCATTGACCTGAATGATA
>CALMJY010000177.1 GCA_937864815.1 uncultured Bacteroidota bacterium | reverse complement strand
CCCTGTTACAAGGATAATATGGAGTTCATGCTTAGCGCGGGACTTACCCTATACCTTAAGATGACCCCTCCGCAGCTTGCCAGCAGGCTTTCCGCTTCAAATGATGAAAGACCTCTGATAAAAAATCTGGAAGGAAGAGATCTCCTGGACTTTATTGAAATGAAGCTTTCTGAGAGAGAAGAATGGTATGAAAAATCTCATCTCATCACGAATGGTTTTGATATGGATATCAATGATCTCCATTTCCTTATAAAATCAAACCTCGGTTTTTAGAGTTTCCGGTCCTGAAATCACTAATCTAAAAAATCACGCGTTTGGTCAAAAAAAGCCAATTTCCAATTTGTCATATGGATTAAATTACTAATTTAGTGTTCATTAATTTCTAAAGGGGAAATAATGAGAGAAAAGCTGTTTTCAGCACTCGGGATAGAAACCGGTGAGGAATCGATGGTTTCCATGCTTCTTACTCAGTCTGTGTTTTTAGGAATATTTTTCGGAGCATTTGATATTAGTGCACACTCCCTTTTTCTCTCAATATTTGATGAGAAGATGATGGCCCGGGGATATGTTGTTTCAGGTGTTGCAGGTATATTTCTGACAGCTTTATACACCGGTCTCCAGACAAGGATGAAATTCAGGAATTTTGCATCTCTTAACCTGGCATTTGTTACCGCACTGAGTCTGGTACTCTGGATTGCAATAGTCCTTTCACCGGCAAAATGGGTTATTTTTCTTGTTTTCATAATGCTGGGGCCTCTTAATATTCTTGCCGCCCTTGGATTCTGGGGTACTGCAGGCAGGCTTTTTACTCTCAGACAGGGGAAAAGGCTTTTCGGGCTTGTGGATGCTGGACTTGTAATTGGTATTATAATCAGTTGTTATACTATTCCCATATTACTTGCTTTTCAATTTGAATCACATAATATTCTTCTGCTGAGCGCCTCCGCAGTCTTGATAGCTACAGTTATTCAGATGTTTATAGGATCAAAATTCAGCTTTGTTGCAGGCAGCGAAGAGAAGAAACCTGAAAAAAAGGAAAAACAGAAGTCAGTTCTCTCAGTTTTCCGTGAAGACAGGTATACAAGGATAATGGGGATATTCGTTGCACTATCAGTAGTAACAGCTTTTTTTGTACAGTATTCGTTTATGGCTGTCACAAGGGCACAGTATCCTGCTGAAGAAGATATGGCAAGATTTCTTGGGATCTTTACGGGTTCCATGATGATTTTTACACTGCTTGTGAAGCTTCTTGTATTCTCATACGTTATACGAAACTATGGTCTGAGGACCTGCCTCGCCATATCTCCGGTGCTGGTTGCTGTATTTACAGCAATTGCGATTATAATAGGAATGACAATGGGTTATACACCAGAGGCAACAAGCGGTTTTTTGATCTTTTTCCTCCTTCTTGCACTGAGCAGGCTCTTTTCAAAAGCACTTAAGGATTCCATTGAATCGCCGTCTTTTAAGGTCATATATCAGACAATAGATGAGAAAATCAGATATTCTATTCAGTCAGGGATGGATGGAACAGTAAATGAAATAGCTGCTTTGTCATCTGGTTTGATCCTTGCAGGTATGGGCGTACTCAGTTTTATAAAACTCATCCACTTTTCATGGGTTCTTTTCGGTTTCATTGTTATCTGGATATTTCTTGCAGTAATGCTTTATAATGAGTACAGAAAATCCATAAGAAAAGCTCTTGAGACTGGAGAAACTGTAAGCCTTTATGAGACTGGTACCATAAGAGGGGCAATGAATAACAGATTTGCTGCAGAGAGCACTTTCAGAAAGGATTATTTCCGTCTTATTTCAGGAGATTTTACCCCTTTTGAGGAAAATATCGGTCATTGGTATTTCAGGAAAATCATCGACCATTCCTCCTCCGGGAATGATACCAGCATGATTTCTGTACTCAGGAAACTCAATAATCTTGGCAGTATTGATGAAGACAGCAGACGCTTATCGGGCGAACTCCTGAGGAGACTTGAGGAAATTGCTTCCGATGCACGTTCAGATTCTGACAAGCTTATGTCTGCACGGAAAGTACTTTCAGGATCGAGAATTCCTCAGACTACTGAAATCCTGAGATTATTGCGTGATAACTCGATTGAGGCAAAGAGACTGGGTATATTTATGATAGGAAAATTCAAACTTAAGGATTTGATTCCTGAGGTTTGTGAGTGTCTCAATATCAGGGGTTTGGAAACAGATGCATTTTCTGTTCTCAAGACATTCGGAAATGAGACAGGAGGAGAGCTTGAGAGGTTTTACCTGGCTTCCTCAGGAAATATAAATACAAGCAAGACTATTCTCCGGCTCCTTTCAGGTATTAATACACCTGAAAGCCGGCTGTTCCTTTTCTCACGGCTGTGGTCGAACTCAAGGCAGCTTAAAGAACTGGCTCTGAAATGCCTGATAGGAAACGATTTCAAACCCTCTGATGAAGAAAAGGACAAACTGCATCAGATTATTTCCGAGACAATAGGAATTATGACATGGAACCTTTCAGCACGTAAGAGCATTGAAAGAAATCCGGATCAGATACTGCGCGAGGTATTTAATAAGGAAATAAACAGGTGGAGAACATATCTTTTTGATCTGCTTTCAGTAACATATGACCGAGGATCGATCGTCAAAATACAGGAAAACCTGGACAGTGAGACTGTTGAAAGTGTAAACTATGCTCTTGAAATGATCGATATTGTTATTGATGATACAATAAAACAGAAACTGATAATGCTTGTGGACGCAGTTCCTGATGAGGACAAACTTAAAAATCTTTACCAGTTTTATCCTGTTGAAGTGCCTGAATATAATAAGCTTCAGGAGGATATAATTAACCGTGATTATAATCTCGTAAGCATCTGGACCAAAGCCTGTGTGCTCCGAAGTATAAAAGAAGTGGAAGGTGAAACTTTGACTGAATCGGTAATTGCGCTTCTCTTTAGCCCCGAGGAGATACTTCAGCAGGAATCGGTCAGGATAATTGCAGGTTCGGGGAAAGAGCTTTACAAGTCAATCGCTCACAGATTACCGGCGTCTTCAAGGTCCAGGCTCGAAAGGGTAGCAGGTGGTGAAGTTTCAGATGAAGAACTGCTTTTTGAGAAGGCAAAGTTTCTTTCAGCATGTGTTCCGTCTGTTCCTGAAGATGAAGTTCTTACTCTTGCAGCTCATATGGAATTTTACAAAGACTTCAGTTCACTTGCTTCTCATATTGGTGAATATACGCTGATATGGCCGTTTTCATCAAAGCGTACCAGTCACAGGGTTCACATACACTATGAGGGCAGGATAAATGAACCGGATGTAAACGCCGGTATCAGCGGAAGCATTTCCTATTACACACTTTCGCTGGCTGCTGCTGAGGATTTCAATTACCAGTATCCTGAAAGCTCATTTAAGATCTATAACTATATAAATACTAACGAGGTGTAAAAAATATCAGATGGCTTCGAGAAAGACAACAATATTCCGTCAGCTTATCTTTAATATAGCAATTCCGACATTGCTTGCCTTTCTGTTGTTTGCTGGTATTAATTTCACCCGCACAAGGTCAATACTTGTCAGCGGTACAGAAGAGAAGAATAAACTACTGGTAAATGAAGTAACAAAAATTCTCAGGTTCCAGGATATTTCTGTCAATATTATTGATATTCAGTTGAGCGACAGACTCAGAGAGCTTAGCAATCTGCTGGTGAATAAATATTTCGCCAGTACAAATGAACTGGAAAAGAGAGATCTGAGGGCAATTGCGAATGAAATCGGAATGGACCCGGAGAATGAGGACATTTATATAATATCATCTGACGGGATAATAATAAATACGACTTTCAAACAGGACCAGGGATTCAATCTGTATAGTCTTGGAGAAAATATGAAAAAGTATCTCCAGGGAATCCATAAATCAGGAAAGTTTGTTAATGAACGCTTTGCAATAGAAGCTGCCACAAAAAGACCAAAAAAATATACATATCAGCCCACAAATGATGGCAGGTATATTATTGAACTCGGGGCATATTCGAAACAGGTTGATGAGATTGTTCAGGTAATCGAAGAAACAAAAAAGGAACTTAAAACCGAAACAGAAGGTATTGTGGATGTCGAATTATTTCTCTGGGCCGATTTCGCATTCAGTATGAATAAGAATTATCTGAAAGTCGGACAGGACAGTATTCTTCCAAAGGTGTTCCAGGACAAAGACACAATAGAATTCATTGACAGAGTAGATGACTCCTGGTACCATTACAACTATATCTACATGGAAAGGGTTGCATCGGAAGAAGTTGTGGGGGCAAGCTTTTACCAGGGATCTGTCATCAGAATTATATCGGACCGTACAGCGCAGCAGGCTTTGTTCAGGGTGGAAGCAATCAGGTTCATGATTATATTCCTGCTTACAATGTTTGCTATCAGCATTGTGATTTACCGGAAGACCAAGGTTATTACCTTACCTATAAAGAAACTTGTTGAAAATGTTGACAGGATTACCAATGGTGACCTGCGGGAACGTGCAGAAGTATCAGGTAATAATGAGATTACACGTCTTACTGAAAAGTTCAACATGATGATAGCACAGCTTGAGAGCTATACCTATGAGCTGGAGGAAAAAGTAAAAGAAAGAACATTGAAAATTGAAAAGCAGAAAGAAGAGATTGAAGAACAGAAGAAGCATATCATGGACAGCATTTATTATGCACGGCGGATTCAGAATGCTATACTCCCTTCTTTCCATGTCATTGATAATCACTTTAAGGAATATTTTATTTTGTACCTGCCCAAGGACATTGTAAGCGGTGACTTTTACTGGATGCACGGAGTCGATGGATTATCCATGATTGCAGCTGTAGATTGTACAGGACATGGTGTGCCCGGGGCATTTATGTCAATAGTCGGTTTCAATCAGATGAACTATGCCGTTAGTGTGAAAAAGGCAAGGTCTGCAGCTTCTATTATGGATGAGCTGAATGCCGGAGTCATAAATACCCTGAATGAAAACGTCTCCGATAGTTCTATAAAGGATGGGATGGATATGGCCCTCTGTATCTTTGATTTCGACAAGATGAACCTTGAATTTGCCGGGGCAAATAATCCCATTCTGCTTATCAGGAACAATGAAGTAACAATGTACAAAGGCGATAGATTCCCAATTGGTGTCTATGAGGGAAATGTCCCGAAACCATTCACAAACAATGAGATTGGGATAATAACAGGTGATTGTGTTTATTTGTTCTCTGATGGTTATCCGGATCAGTTTGGTGGTCCAGATAATAAAAAATTTATGCTCAGAAGATTTCAGGAACTCTTACGCGATATTCATTCAATGCCGATGAACAGGCAGAAGGAGATCCTTGCACAGAGGCTTACTGAATGGAGAGGCAATAATGAACAGGTAGATGATATCCTTGTGATAGGTATCAGAGTTTAGTACGGAAAATAAAAATTATGGGTCTGACAACAGAAACTAAGAAATTCAATCCATTCCCGGGATTGAGACCTTTTGCTCCTGAAGAGAGCGATCTCTTCTTCGGCAGAGCAGGAGAAAGCGGAGAAGTACTGGACAAACTTCTGAACAACAGGTTTGTCACTGTAATTGGTGCTTCAGGAACCGGAAA
>CALMJY010000176.1 GCA_937864815.1 uncultured Bacteroidota bacterium | reverse complement strand
AATAAAGAGGAGTAAAACCAAAAACCTTTTAATCGTTTTCATGACTTACAAATTATAAAAGTAAACGATGAAAAGAACTTTCTTATAACTTTCAGTGCAAAAACTACCTCCCGGGAACTCAGGAAGAATTGAATTCAGCAATTAAACATTTCGCAATATTTTTTGTTCGAATTTATAAAGAATTCAGAAACTTAGCTATGAAACTGATAATTGTCATTTAATGAAAAACAAAATTCTCATACTCTTTGCGCACCCCCGGCTTGAACGCTCATTGAATCAATCTCAGCTGATCAGCAGTATTCCTGAAATTCCAGAAATTACCTTTCACGATCTTTATGAGAAATATCCTGATTTTGATGTTGATATTGAATATGAACAGAAACTGCTGCTTGAGCACCAGGTAATAATATGGCAGCATCCTTTTTACTGGTATAGTGCTCCTCCCCTTCTCAAGCAATGGATAGACCTGGTATTATCCTTTGGCTGGGCTTACGGACCAGGTGGTATAGCACTGCAGGGTAAGATTGTCTTCAATGCAATCACATCGGGAGGCCAACGTTCCGCATACAGTAAGGATGGACATAACAGATTTACAATCAATCAGCTGCTAGCACCCTTTGAACAAACGGCATTTCTTTGCAAAATGGTCTGGCTGCCACCTTATGTAATTCATGGCACTCACAGAATATCTGAAAGTGAAAGAAAAAATCATGTAATGCTGTATGGAAAAATCCTCACCAGGCTTTCAGAGGGTGATTTTAATCCTGATGAGCTGAAAAACTATCAATATATTAATGACTGGATTACAGAAACAACCGATAATAAATAAGTGATATGGACATAATGTTGCAGGCGCTTATTTACCTGACAGCCACAGTAATATGCGTCCCTATTTCCAAAAGACTCGGAATGGGTTCAGTGCTGGGATACCTGCTTGCGGGAATGCTTATAGGACCATTTTTCCTGGGATTTATAGGAAAAGAGGGAGAGAATATAATGCATTTCGCCGAATTTGGAGTTGTAATGATGTTATTCCTGATCGGACTGGAACTCGAACCTTCACAGTTCTGGAAGATGAGGAAATCCATAGTAGGCATGGGATCGATTCAGATAGTTCTGACAACGCTAGTAATCTTTTTCACAATGAAACTGGTAGGTATGAGCTGGCAGGTTTCTCTTGCAACGGGACTCGCTTTTTCTATGTCGTCTACCGCAATCGTACTCCAGACAATAAAAGAAAAAGGTCTTTCACAGACAGCATCCGGCCAGGCTTCCTTCTCAGTGCTTTTATTCCAGGATATTATGGTTATACCGGTGCTTGCACTGCTTCCATTACTTGCCCTGGATAGTATCAGTGAAAGCTCAGCCATTGATTCATCAGTTATAGGTAATCTGCCCGGCTGGCTTCAGGGGCTCTCCTTCTTTTTTGCTGTTGCATTTATATATCTTGGCGGAAGATATCTGTTCATACCGCTGCTCAGGCTTGTAGCCAGAACCAGACTCAGAGAGCTGTTCACAGCCTCTTCCCTTCTCCTTGTAATAGCAGTATCTGCTTTAATGCAGGTAATGGGACTAAGCCCGGCACTCGGGGCTTTTCTCGCCGGAGTTGTTCTTGCCAACAGTGAGTACCGTCATGAACTGGAAAGTGATATTGAACCATTTAAAGGGCTGCTGCTTGGATTGTTTTTCATTGGTGTCGGTATATCAATAAACTTTGGACTTATCGTTTCAAAACCACTGATAATTTCGGGGCTTGTTCTTTTTGTAATGATCATTAAATTCATAGTTTTATACACAACCGGTCGCATTTTCAGAATCTCTAATGATCAGAACCTGCTGTTTTCATTTGCACTCTCACAGGTAGGTGAATTCGCTTTTGTCCTCCTCTCTTTTTCAAACCAGTTAAGCCTGATAAACCAGGAATGGGTGGATATTTTTATGGCTGTAACTGCAATAACCATGACTATCACACCTCTCCTTCTGCTTATTAACGAAAGGATAATAGATCCGCGGTTCGGAGTAAAAACTGAAGACAGAAATCAGCAACCTGATAAAATTGAAAAAAAACACAGTGTAATAATTGCCGGATTTGGTCAATTTGGAAGTACCATCAGCCGTTTCCTCAAAGCAAACGGAGTTGAGGCAACAATCCTGGATCACGACTCTGACAGGGTTGAGTTCCTTCGAAAGCTTGGATTCAAGGTATATTATGGTGATGCAACAAGGTTCGACCTCCTTGAATCAGCTGGTGCGGGAGATGCCAAGTTCCTGATAGCAGCAATTGATCCTCCTGAAATTAATCTTGAACTAATAATAAGCGTCAAAAAACATTTTCCTCATCTTAATATCCTGGCGCGAGCAAAAAACAGGTTGGATGCTTATGAACTTATTGACCAGGGAATCGGTGATATTTATATTGAATCACAGCATACCTCGGTCAGGCTTGCTGAAGACCTTCTGAGTAAGCTCGGACACCGAAGGTATTCTGTTTCCAGACTTGGACAGAAATTTCTGAAACACGATAATGAAATGATCGCTGAAATGGCCTCCCACCGTCACGACATGAAAAAATATGTTATAAAAGCAAGGGAGAAATTCAGGAATGAGGAAGAACTTTTAAGAAAAAATCTATTCTATGATGCCGGAGAGGGTGATCACTCGTGGGATTCAGAACAGATTAGAGAAATCCTGCTTAAACTATAAAAGATGTACGGAAGCAGAACCTGATCCACTTTTAAACAGAGTATTTCTTTTTAGCCTCAGCAAGAGTTTCATAGAAGAGCTTCTCAAGTTCCGGATTAACTCCCTTTAGTCCTTCCACAACTTTTTCTGCCCACAGCAGATATTCTACTATTCGTTCAATGGGCCACCAGTCTGGCGGATCAACTATTATCTCCCTGAGATTGGATATCTTATCAGCTATCTTTAATTTCCTGGCTGATACAGACTTGTGATTGGCCTGGTCAATCTGAAGCTGCTTTCGCACTCTCTTTTCAAGTGTTTTATCATCTGTAACCTCCATTGTCAGGGCCAGAATCTCTTCGCCAAACAAAGCTGATATCTCAGACATTAGTTTATTTTTTTCTTCAACCGAATCAACGGTATCTTCTATGACATCATGAAGAACTGCAGCTGAAAGGAGTTTAATATCTGTCTCTCCTCCCTCATTTGCCAGCAGAGCCGCAACCTGGATAGGATGATTGATATAAGGTATTTTCGCGGTCCCTTTCCTGTACTGCGACCTGTGACGATACGATGCAAATTCAAGTGCTTTAAGAAGTAACTGTAAATCAGTCATATGTTAATTATTTTTTTTCACTCTGCTGAACCTGGTAGAGACTTGGTTCCTTAAGGTTATGAGCTCCTCTGGAAGTCACTGCAGGGTTGACATCAAGCTTTAACATGTTCTTCATATTACCTATATCAAATGCAGTAAGATATACCAGCTTCGTTGCCTTAAGGAATTTTACATAATCAATATATTCAGGCACATCCCTGTAAGTGTGATAATCGTTAGTGAAACCGCAAAAGAACCACACAGATGGTATTCCGAATCTCAAAAAGGGATAATGATCACTCCTGAAATAGACACGCTGAGGATGTGAAATATCCGAATACCTGTAATCAAATCCGAAATTTATTCCGTATTTATTGTTCACTTTGTTAATTGACTCATCGAGCTCAGAGCTTAACAGATCAGAAGCAACCAGGAATAGCGAGTCAGTATTATTGCGGCCAAGCATATCCATATCAAGGCATGCAGTTATCTTCTCAACAGGTACAGGTGAGTTATTAATGAAATAATGGGAACCGTTCATACCCTGCTCCTCACCAGTTACCCAGGCAAGTATGACTGACCTTTTCGGACGTTCTGCAAGCAGGGCCTGTCCTATTTCCATAAGGGCAACAGTTGCTGTCCCGTTGTCATCGGCTCCGGCAATTATCTCACCATCATCTATCCCGCGGCCATCGTGGTGTCCGCTGATAACAACATATTCATTTTTCAATACCGGATCAGAACCTTCAACAACTGCTATAACATTCCTTGACATCGCAGTATATGTATCTGTTTCAACATCCAGCCTGACATATGTATCCGACAGCTCTTTTATAACAAGGTTATTGCCTGATCTTACACTTGCAAACAATCCTGAAATTTCATCAACGCTGATACCAAGCAGATCCGTAGCAAGGTTTTGGTTTATTTCAGCAAATGTAAATGGGAGTATCGGTCTCTCCTGAGTGGCAGTCTGTGAAGGTGATGTCTCAAAACTTGTTCGCTGGGAATCATACAGAGTTCCGAGACGGCCGGTAGGTATATACTCATAGAAGCCTGAGGAAGCAGTTATTCTCGCCTGTTTCTCAGGACTGGGGATCGACAGTACTGCTGAAGCACCTTTTTCTCTGAAAAAAGCAACTCTTTCACTCATTCTTGCAGTCAACCAGGGACTTACGGCAACACTTCCGGGTTTTTGATCATCAATTATAACAATTATTTTGCCCCTCATGTCAGTATTCTTCATCTCTTCAGTGCCTGTGCCGGCAAATATCACTGACCCGTAATACGATCCTCCGGAAGCAAAATTGCCCCCGAATGATTTTCCGAAATAATAGACTGACTCATTACCATCCTTTACAATTTTCAGCCTGGTTTTGGCCGGAGAAACCGCTGTAACCTTTAATGGCACCTCCTGATAGAAAGAACCATCTTTCAAAAGTGGTTTTAGTCCGTTATGCTTTGCCAAGTTGCCAATGTAGAGAGTTGCGATTTCAAGCTCTGATGAGGGAGTTTCCCTTCCCCTGAATTCACGTGCTCCCAGAAAATCAAGATGATAACGAAGTTCCTG
>CALMJY010000175.1 GCA_937864815.1 uncultured Bacteroidota bacterium | reverse complement strand
CTCATCTAACCCTCGGAAGGATAAAAAGGTTAAAAGATACTCAGGAACTGTCAGGACTTATCGGAAATTATAAGGATAAGGAGATTCAAAGGCTCAGGGTCTCTGAGATTATTCTTTATGAGAGTGTTCTTCGGCCTGAAGGACCGGTGTACAAGCCACTCGGGAGATATTCATTATAGAGGTGATGGTTGCCTTTTCCTGGATTAAACCCACCCCTGGCCCCTCCCAGGAGGGGAACTCAAACCTTCACACCTCACACTTCACACCTCACACCTCACTCGTCCCTAAATCCCTCGACCCAGTAACACTATTCTGATCGTATGAAGAATGATCTGCAGATCAAACAATAACGATCTGTTTTTCAGATAATAAAGGTCGTATTCAAGCCTTTCTATCATCTGCTCAACAGTAGAAGCATATCCGTATTTTACTTCTCCCCAGGAAGTAACTCCGGGTTTAATCTTAAGTAATTCATTATATTCCGGTCGGTCCTGAATTATCTTATCAATATAGAATCTTTGCTCCGGGCGAGGACCAACCACTGACATCTCTCCCCTGAGCACGTTTATGAAATTAGGGATTTCATCCATCCTGTATTTCCTCATTACCCTGCCAATTTTAGTAATCCTTGGATCATGTTTATAGGAAATCAGATCCGTCCCTTCACTTATCCCGTGTTTCAGTGATCTGAACTTATAGATTAAAAAGGTCTGACCGTTTAACCCTGTACGTTTCTGTGAGTAAATAACCGGCCATCCTCCTGTCAGAAAAATAGTAAGTGACAGCAATATGCTCAACGGGCTTGCAGCAATTAGGAAAACTACAGCAGATGAATAATCCCCGGCTGTTTTAATGATCCTGTAAAATAGAGAATTAGCACGATTCATAGGATAAAAATACAAAAAGAATTGTGGTTAACAAAACGTCAATAACTAATAGCATTATCATCAGAATGTCCTCCCTCATTTTTCATATTTTTGCAGCATCGTTTTTATACTATCAATGATTCCTGATGACAGATTCTTTTGAGGCAAAAGGGAAAAGAAAAAAGCTGGTTGAAGAACTCAGGAAGAAAGGTATTTCCAATGAGGAAGTTCTGAGGGCTATCAACACTGTACCACGCCATCTTTTCATGGATGCTGCTTTTCTGATACATGCATATGTTGACAAGGCATTTCCGATAAGTTCAGGTCAGACTATATCACAGCCATATACAGTCGCAGTTCAGACCTCCCTTCTGAGAGTTAAAAAGAGGGACAAAATCCTTGAAGTAGGTACAGGATCAGGATATCAGGCAGCAGTACTTGCACAAATGGGAGCAAAGGTCTATACAATTGAACGCTACAGGGATCTTTTTCTTAAAGCACAGAAAACACTTGCCTCACTCGGATATAATATCGATTTTTTCTATGGTGACGGCTATGCCGGTAAACCTCAGTATGGTCCGTTTGATGGTATCATAGTCACGGCTGCAGCACCGGATATACCGGCAGAACTCCCACGGCAGCTGAAGATTGGCGGAAGGCTTGTTGTGCCGGTGGGAAGTTCCATGTCGCAGGTTATGACCGTAGTGGAACGTACAGGTGAAGATACTTTCGAATCTTCAACGCACGGAGATTTTGTATTTGTTCCCATGCTCAAGGGAACTGTAAACGGAAAATAATTTTGCAATGGAAATATTCAGACTCGTTTTTTCTCCGATAGATGTAAATACATACATTCTTGCAGATAGCTCGCGCGATTGTGCAATTATCGATTGCGGATGCTATGATGACGCAGAATTCAGGGAGCTTACTTCCTTCATTGAAGAAAAGAAACTCAATCCGGTACTTCTGCTCAACACTCACTGTCACCTTGATCATATTTTTGGTAACAGGTATCTGCTTGACAAGTACAATCTCAGGCCTCTTAGTCACGAAAAGGAAGAAATGAACCGTAAGAACGGCCCTCAGCATGCAGTAATTTTCGGCCTTACAATGGAAATGCCGCCTGAACCTGAGAGATTCCTTACGGATAATGAGGTTATTAAGTTCAGTACCAATGAACTTAAAGTCTTGCCGGTACCCGGACATTCGGCAGGAGGTGTTGCCTTTTACAGCGAAATAGACGGATGTGTATTTACCGGTGATGCCCTTTTTGCAGGCAGCATAGGCCGGACTGATCTCCCGGGTGGAAACTATGAGACTCTTATAAACAGCATTAAGAATAAACTATTTACACTTCCCGAATCTACAATTGTTTATTCCGGACATGGAGTTGAGTCAACGATAGGGACAGAGATCAGAACAAATCCCTGGTTTAACATGACTTAAAGCATAAATGGTTTGCCTGTAATTTTATACTATTGCCAATTCATTTTTTCATTATGATTTATTAAAAATTCAACATATGTCAACAGACAAATTTGCCGACCGCCACAATGGACCGCGTGAACATGAACTACCTCATATGCTTGATTCAGTAGGTGTCAGTTCTCTCGATCAACTGGTCAGGAAAACAATACCTGAAAATATAATGCTCAAAAAGCCTATTATTCTTCCTTATGCCATGAGTGAGTTTGATTATCTGAACCACCTGAGAGCGGCAGGCATGAAGAACAAAATGTTCAGATCATTTATAGGACAGGGGTATTACGGAGTGGCTCCATTGTCAGTAATAATAAGAAATGTGCTTGAAAATCCTTCCTGGTACACATCATATACACCTTACCAGGCTGAAATATCCCAGGGAAGACTTGAAGCTCTCCTTAATTTCCAGACTATGGTAATCGAGCTCACAGGAATGGAGATAGCGAATGCATCCCTTCTTGATGAATCAACATCTGCTGCTGAGGCAATGATTATGATGTTTAATGCCCGGTCGAGAGCTGCAGTAAAGGCCGGAGCAGTAAAGTTCTTTGTTGATGAAGATGTTTTTCTGCAGACTCTTGATGTGATTAAGACACGAAGTACTCCGCTTGGCATTCAACTCGTTACAGGAAAATATACAACTGCCAGGTTTGATGAATCGTACTTTGGCGCTCTTGTACAGTATCCGGCAGGCTCAGGCCAGCTGAGGGATTATACCTCTTTTACAGAAATGGCTCATGCATCGGGAATGCTTGTTGGAGTAGCAGCTGATCTGATGAGTCTTGCCCTGCTTACTCCCCCGGGAGAATGGGGTGCTGATATAGTTGTAGGCTCCAGCCAGAGAATGGGTCTTCCCATGAGCTTTGGAGGTCCGCATGCAGGCTTTTTTGCTGCAAAGGATGAACTTAAAAGAAATATGCCGGGCCGTATAATTGGAGTATCCGTGGATGCACAGGGAGGAAGTGCATTGCGCATGGCCCTGCAGACACGTGAACAGCATATAAAGCGTGAACGAGCCACATCCAATATATGTACGGCACAGGCTCTTCTGGCTACTATGTCGGGAATGTATGCCCAGTATCACGGACCGGAAGGTCTTAAAAGAATCGCTTCCAATATTCACAAGTCAGCCTGTACATTAAACTATAATCTCAAACAAATAGGATACAGGCAGACTAATTCAATGTTTTTTGATACGCTGAAGATTGAACTGCCATCCGGCGTTACTGTGGAAGATATCAGAAAACACGCACTGGAGGCTCAGATCAACTTCTTTTATCCAGGAGACAATACAGTGAATATCAGTACAGATGAGACTACCACAATAAAAGAGATTGATGCAATTATTGAAGTTTTTGCAAAGGCAGCAGGAAAAGAGCATAAGAGAATATACGCTCACTGCAATTGCGAGATCCTTGAGGAGAAGTTTATCAGGAAGTCATCGTTTCTTCAGGAAGGAACATTTAACAGGTATCACAGTGAAACAGAAATGATGCGTTACATCAAGATGCTGGAGCGTAAGGATTTCTCTCTGACACACAGTATGATATCCCTGGGCTCATGTACCATGAAGCTGAATCCTGCAACCTCAATGTTTGCCATGAGCTGGCCTGAATTCGGTAATATTCATCCCTTTGTGCCAGCCGATCAGGCGGAAGGTTATTACCAGATAATGAATGAACTGGGCGAAGCCCTGAAGGAGATAACAGGTTTCCAGGCAATTTCATTTCAGCCGAACTCAGGTGCTGCAGGTGAATATGCCGGGCTTATGATTATTCGTGAATACCATCTGACAAAGGGAGAAGGCCATCGTAACGTGGCATTAATTCCATCTTCTGCACATGGTACAAATCCTGCAAGTGCCGCAATGGCAGGAATGCAGATAATTGTCGTTGATTGTGATGAAAGGGGCAACATAAGCATCGATGACCTTAAAGCCAAAGCAGAGGCAAATAAGGCAAACCTTGCATGTCTCATGATCACTTATCCTTCTACCCATGGTGTATTTGAAGCCGGGGTGATTGAGATTACAGATGTTATACATTCATACGGAGGCCTTGTTTACATGGATGGTGCAAATATGAATGCACAGGTTGGCCTTACCAGCCCTGGTCATATCGGTGCTGATGTTTGCCATCTCAATCTGCATAAAACATTCGCAATACCTCATGGAGGAGGTGGTCCGGGAATGGGACCTATTCTTTGCAATGACAAGCTGGCCGAATTCCTTCCGTCTCATCCTGTGGTCAAAACAGGCGGAAGCCATGGAACAACAGCTGTTTCAGGTGCACCTTTTGGCAGCGGACATGTGCTTACTATCTCTCATGCCTATGTGATGATGATGGGTGCCGATGGACTTACCACCGCAACAAAATATGCCATTCTTAATGCAAACTATATTGCTGCCAGATTAAAAGACTGGTTTAAGACTCTTTATACTGGAACTGAAGGATTCGTTGCACATGAGATGATACTCGACTGCAGACATTTCAAAGCTGAAGCGGGAATTACAGAAGGAGATATTGCGAAACGACTCATGGACTATGGCTTCCATGCCCCAACACTTTCATTTCCGGTGCACGGGACATTAATGGTTGAACCAACGGAATCAGAATCATTGCAGGAGCTTGATAAGTTCATAAATGCCATGATCTCAATTGGTCGTGAAATCCGGGAGATAAAGGACGGTGTGGCCGACAGGGAAGATAATGTACTGAAGAATGCTCCCCATACTGTAAAGGTTGTTACGGCAAATGAATGGAACCATAAGTATGACAGGCAAAAGGCTGCATTTCCGCTGAAATGGGTGGTTGAGAATAAGTTCTGGCCATCTGTGGGAAGGATAGACGATGGATATGGCGACCGTAATCTGGTCTGTACCTGTGATCCTGTCGATTCGTATCGTCAGGAAACGATGAAGCTATAAAAAACGCTCTGTGCCCCTCTGT
>CALMJY010000174.1 GCA_937864815.1 uncultured Bacteroidota bacterium | reverse complement strand
CCAGCCAAATATCACCAAATATTTTATGTTAATCATTCCCGACACTCATATTAAATTTTCCTCCCTCGCGCCGTCACAATAAAATTTCAGTACCAAAACTAACAAATAATAAAACCATTCGTATACCTTGACAAATTCCTGGTACCGAGACAAATAAATAAAGGCCTGGATTATAACACAGACATTTTTCAAAATAAATTCATACAACAGTTCCCATTTTGGGAATTTAATTATATCTTTGCCCTAGATAACATTTTAATGGAGCGGATTTTTGCAAAAAGTACTCTTAGACAGTTTTGGGAGACACATTCTGATTCTGAACAATACTTAAAAACATGGTATGATACTGCCATGAACTCAGATTGGAAAACTCCTAATGATGTCAAGAAGACTTATGCAAATGCCAGTATCTTAAAAGACAGTAGGATTGTTTTTAATATTAAAGGCAATTCCTACAGGCTGGTTGCGAAGTTCAATTTTGAAAAACAATGGATCTTCATCAGATTCATCGGGACTCATAATGATTATGATAAAATTGATGCAAACACGATTTAAGGAGAAAAGCAATGAATATCAAACTGATTAAAACAGAAGTAGATTACCAGAAGGCTCTTAAGAGACTTGAAGAAATCTTTGATGCCAAGATCGGCACACTTGAAAGTGACGAGGCAGATATTCTTGGATTAATGATTGACGAATACGAAAAAAAGAACTACCACATAGATGCCCCGGATCCAATTGAGGCAATAAAAATCAGAATGGAGGAAATGCAACTCAGACAGGTTGACCTTGCAGATGTAATTGGTGGAAAAAACAGGGTTTCTGAGGTTCTTAATCGCAAACGCAAATTGACAGTTGAGATGATTCGGAATCTTACAAAAAGATTAAACCTTTCACCTGGACTTTTAATCCGAGACTACAAACTAACTGGATAATAATCTGTGCCCACCTTAACAATTAAACAAGGCCTAAACATAACACGCACAATGCTGCTGTAGGACACGGAGGCCAGTTTATTTTTGTTGTTCCTTTAAAAAAGTTAGTAGTAATATATACCGCCTGGCCATATACCAGTGGGGATATGTTTGATAATTGCAATGAATTAGCAGATCTTATTATAAAAAGCTGCATATAGAATCTTTGAAAATATTCTGCTATATTTACTAATGGCAGGGATTGGATATTAAAATCCTGGTTCTAAACTTATAAGAGAGCATCTTTTTTTGGATATTTTAAAGGCAGCTTTTAAACAAAACTTTTACATTCAATCAATGACTTTATGAAGCGCAGAGATTTTGTGTTAAGTACCTTTCTGACGGCAGGAGGTATTGCAATCAGTAATTCATCTGTTTATGGTTCAGATAATTCAGGCAGGAGGTCTTCTAAATCCAATGTTCAATCATCAGGGTCTTTACGTGATGGTGATAAGAAAACATTAAATTGTGCATCTATGCCTGAAGGGTATTTTGATCTTCTGCCACAGGAGGCGGTACGTTATTCAAAGTTTCCTGTCACCACGAAGCATAATGCCATCTGGGATTTCAACTGGGGACATGATGGAAAGATGTATGCTGCACTTTGCGGCGAACTTGGTAATGCACTTAATGCATGGCTTTATGAATACGACAGGGTTACGGGCAGGCTTGAATTCTGCTTCGACGCAGGGAGAGAGACCATGGCTGATGAAAGGATGATACCGCCAAGCAAGATACATACATCCATTACCCCCATCAGGGGAGGGAAAGTGCTTATGACAACCCATACTACTGCGCGAAGTGCAGTTCATCCTTACTGGCTTTTTGATCAGCATTATACACATCTGTGGGAAGGATTTCCCGGCTCAAATGTACTGGTATGGGACCCGGCTGCACGGGAATGCTCAACCCTTGGTATCCCTGTTCCACGCGACAGTATCTATGGTGCATCATACGATGAAAGGAATAATGCGCTTTGGTTCAGTTCCTATCTTCGCGGACACCTTTACCGGCTTGATCTGGATAGCAGGAAAGTAAGGGATTTCGGTCAGATAACAGAATTCGGGTCCTTTAAATTTGTTAAGGATCGTCTGGGTAATATGCTGATTTCTACCCGTTCCGGCACTGTATTTCATATTTCTGTGGATGAGTGCAAAATAACTGACCTGGGTGTATTGGCAAAAGAGCCTGAAAGGAATCCTTTATGGAAAGGACACAGAATTCTTGCACATGATGCAAGGATGCCTGATGGCAGGAATATCCTGGGACTTGCCTGGAGTGACTGGCTATATGCCTATGACCCTGAAACTCTTAAATTCGAACGGCTCGGGGAATTCCTGCCTGCTGAATTTATCAGATCAGCTCCGTGGATGATGCAGAAGGGACTTGCTTTCGATTCCAAAGGAATACTCTGGCATGCAACACTGTCCCCTCAGGCTATTGCTGTAGGTTTTATGGCTCACCTCTTCCGCTGGGATATAATGAATGGAAAGGAAAATGAGTATGTCGGGTTGATAGGTGTCCCTGATCGGGTCACTGCCTGCATAAGTGAAATGCATATGGACAATAATGATGTTCTGCATATTGCCGATTCAAACCACGGAGAAGATATGCCGGGAATTGTGGCTGTTAATACACGGCTTCTGACCAGGGATAAAAACACAGGGATATTTAAACGTGGTGAACGTGTCAGGGACGTTTTTGCTTACCTGCCTTATAGCGATGGTGCAGAAGCTTACCCTGCTGGTGATTATAAAAAGGCTTCAGCCCCATATCTTGCCCTGGAGAAGGAATATGATGAATATGGTTTGTTCCTGAAAGAAAAGGCACACACCGGAATCAGTGCGGAAAAGAGCTACGGTATAAGACTATGGCGCCAGTTCGGAAG